>NZ_AEAA01000030.1:0-2059 GCF_000179335.1 Peptoniphilus sp. oral taxon 836 str. F0141 | reverse complement strand
GTGGGTAAAAATTGCAAGGTTGGAAATTTTGTTGAAATTAAAAATTCAAATATTGGTGATGGAACTAAGATGAGTCATTTGGCTTATATTGGTGATGCTGATGTTGGCAAAAATGTAAACATAGGCTGTGGAGTTATTTTTGTTAATTACGATGGAAAGAAAAAATACAGGTCTAAGGTTTCAGATAATGCATTTATTGGATCTAATTCTAATTTAGTTGCTCCAGTAAATGTTCATGAATATGGATATATTGCGGCGGGTTCTACAATTACTAAAGATGTCCAAAAAGGACAACTTTCTGTAGAAAGAAGTCAACAAAAAAATATAGATGGTTGGGTAAGTAAGAAAGGTTTTGACAAATAGGAGGATTATTAATAATGAACCAAAAAATGGGAGATATTGTTGTTTTTACAGGTAATTCAAATCATGAACTTGTAGATAATATTTGTAAGGAAATAGGAATAGAAAAAGGCAAATGTAAAGTTTCAACTTTTTCTGATGGTGAAATTGCTATTGATATAGATATATCTGTAAGAGGTAGAGATGTCTATATAATTCAATCAACTTCTTCACCTGTAAACAATAATTTAATGGAATTATTAATTTTAATGGATGCTATAAGACGTGCTTCTGCAGGAAGAATAAATGTTGTAATTCCTTATTACGGATATGCAAGACAAGATAGGAAAACTAAGGCAAGAGAACCTATTACATCAAAACTTGTTGCAAATTTAATTTCTAATACTGGAGCAGATAGGGTTGTGGCTATGGATTTACACGCTGGACAAATTCAAGGTTATTTTGATATACCTGTTGACCATTTAACTGCAATTCCATATTTAGCAAGATATTTTAAGTCAATTATTAAAGAAGAAGATTTTGTTGTTGTTTCCCCTGATCTTGGTGGAGTTACAAGAGCAAGGGCTTTTGCTAATGAATTAAATTTACCTATTGCTATTATTGAAAAAAGAAGACCAAAACCAAATGTAAGTGAAGTTATGAATATTATTGGTGATATTAAAGGAAAAAATGCAATTTTAGTTGATGATATCATTGATACAGCAGGAACTATATGTAAGGCTTGTGATTCTTTAATTGAAAAGGGAGCAAAGAAAGTTTACGGATGTGCTACTCATGGAGTTTTATCTGGTCCTGCAATTGATAGAATTAATAATTCTAATTTAGAAAAATTTGTAATTACTGATACTATTCACCTTCCTAAAGAAAAACAAATAGATAGGATTGATATTGTTTCAGTAGCTCCAATTTTTTGCTTCTGCAATTAAGAGAATTAATACCAACTCTTCAGTAAGTGAAATGTTTAGAAAAGAAAAGATAAAGGAACGATTACAAAGTAAGTGGATAATTTATTTGTTATAGCAGGTCTTGGCAATCCAGGTAAGGATTACGAAAAAACTAAGCATAATATTGGTTTTTCTACAGTTGATAAGATTGCAGAAAAACTTTCTGTAAATATGAATAAGATTAAATTTAAGGGGCTTTTGGGAGAAACAAGAATCGGTCAAAACAGGCTGATTCTTCTAAAGCCCCAAACTTTCATGAATAATTCTGGAGAGTCTATAAGAATGTGTTTAGATTTTTATAAGGTGGATGTCAAGAATTTAATTGTTATTGTAGATGATATTGACATAAATTTTGGTCAGTTAAAAATAAAAAAAGAAGGTTCTGCAGGTACTCATAACGGTTTAAAATCAATTGTAAATCACCTTTCTTCTAAAGGATTTCCAAGAATTAAAGTAGGTATTGGTCAGAAAAAAGAGGGAGAAGATTTGGCAAATTTTGTATTGTCAAATTTTTCGTCTAATGATGCTAAGCATATAGACAAAGCTACTGATGCCGCAAGAGATGCAGCTATTGATATTGTGGAAAAGGGAATTGAATACACAATGAATGCTTACAACAATAAAATTTATTGAGGTGAGAAATTGGATTTTTTAGTTGATATTATTAATAATTTAAGACCCTTTGAAGAAATTTCAGATGCCCTTAAAGATTCTAAAAGCCCAATAGCTGTTTATGGCACAACAGAAGGATTTTG
>NZ_AEAA01000031.1:0-1350 GCF_000179335.1 Peptoniphilus sp. oral taxon 836 str. F0141 | reverse complement strand
TAAAACCAATGCTTACAAGAGGAGTAATTCAAATTATTGGTGCTACAACTATTTCTGAATACAGAAAACATATTGAAAAAGATCCAGCTTTTGAAAGAAGGCTGATGCCAATTACTGTAGAAGAACCAAATGTAGAAGACTCCATAAAAATTCTTATGGGAATAAAAGATAAGTATGAAGATCACCACAATGTAACTATTGGTGAAGATGCAGTAAGTGCTGCTGTAAAATTATCTGATAGGTATCTAAATGACAGATTTTTACCTGACAAGGCAATAGATTTAATTGATGAAGCTGCTTCAAAATTAAAGATTGAAAGTTATAAGACTCCTGATTTTGAAAAGAAGTACAAGGAAGAATTAAAAAAAGTTGAAGACGATAAAAATATGGCTGTTAGAAATCAAGATTTTGAGCTTGCCGCATCTTTAAGAGATAAAGAAAAAGTTATAGAAAGAGAATATAAAGAAGCTCTTGAAGATTTCAAAAAGGAAGAATCTAAAAAAAGAGTTGAAGTAGATTTAATTGCAAGTATTGTTTCTGAATGGTCAAAGGTTCCTGTTACAAATTTAACTGAAAAGGAAACTGAAAGATTAAAGACCCTCGATGAAGATTTGAAGAAAAAAGTTAAGGGTCAAGACCAAGCCATTGATGTTTTGGCTAGGGCAGTAAAAAGGGCGAGAATTGGTTTAAAAACTCCCAATAAGCCTATAGGTTCTTTTATTTTTGTAGGGCCAACAGGTGTGGGTAAAACTTTTTTAACAAAAACTCTAGCTGAAGAATTATTTGGAAGTCCCGAAAATATGATAAGAATTGATATGAGTGAATATATGGAAAAGTACACAGTTTCAAGATTAGTAGGTTCACCTCCGGGATATGTTGGTTATGATGAAGGTGGACAGTTGACAGAAGCAGTAAGAACAAAGCCATATAGTGTAATTTTATTTGATGAAATAGAAAAGGCTCACCCAGATGTGTTTAATATTTTACTTCAAATTTTAGATGAAGGGCGATTAACTGATGCCCAAGGACGAACTGTTAATTTTAAAGATACAGTAATAGTTATGACATCTAATGTTGGTGCGAATAGCTTAGTTAAAAATAATACTTTGGGATTTTCTGTAAACAAAGAAGAAGAAAAGAAAAATGAGTATCAAAAAATGAAGGATATCATTTCAAGGGAATTAAAAAACACATTCAGACCTGAATTTTTAAATAGGATAGATGAAACTGTTGTATTTAAGGAATTGAGCAAAAAAGAAATTAAAAATATTGTAGGCTTACAATTAGAAGACTTAAATCTTAGACTTGAAACGATGGGCATAAAGGCAACATTTACCGATAAGCTTATTA
>NZ_AEAA01000032.1:0-506 GCF_000179335.1 Peptoniphilus sp. oral taxon 836 str. F0141 | reverse complement strand
TGTGCATGGGGCTTGGTCCATAAGCTTTTAAGGCTTCTCTGTGAAATTTTGTTCCATAGCCCTTGTGTTTTTCTATTCCATAGCCTGGATAGATTGTTGCCCATTTATCGCAAAGTGAATCTCTGTAGACTTTTGCAATTATTGATGCGCATGCTATTGAGTAACAATTCTCATCTCCTTTAATTATGGAATGTTGAAATATTGTTGTTTCAATATTTTCCGCATCTATAAGGACTAAATCAGGTACCACAAGATTTCCTTGAGAATCTCTCAGGTTTTCTATGGCTCTAACCATAGATAGATGTGTTGCCATTTTTATATTTAACTTGTCTATGGTTTTAGCATCTGCTCTGCCGATACCTACGGCAAGGGAATCTTTAAGAATTTTATTATAAAGTTCCTTTCTTTTTTTTGCAGTTAATTTTTTTGAATCATTTACACCTTCAATATTGGAATCTTCTTTCATAATAATAGCACAGGATAAAACATCTCCAAAAAGGCTGCCT
>NZ_AEAA01000033.1:0-1582 GCF_000179335.1 Peptoniphilus sp. oral taxon 836 str. F0141 | reverse complement strand
TTTTATTAAGGTGACCCCCAAAAGTTGGACTTTATACCAGAGGCATTTAGAAATATTTGTCTCTGGTTTTTTGTACTAAAGATTTCCCCTAGGGGAAATTGCAGCTAAGCTGCATTTAGTTTTCTATATTCAACTGGACTTAAATATCCAAGTTTTTCTTTTATTCTATCTTCATTGTAATATTTTATATATTCTTCAATTGTTTTTTTTAGCTCGTTAAATGACTTAAATGTTCTACCATAGTAAATTTCTTGTTTTAATATCCCGAAGAAATTCTCCATAGGAGAATTGTCTAAGCAATTTCCTTTTCTTGACATACTCTGTAAGATTCCGTTAGTTTCTAATTTTTTAGTATATTGTTTTAGTTGATATGCCCAGCCTTGATCTGAATGGAAGATTCTTTTAAACTTGCAATCCGAAGTTTTTAAAATTGCTTCTTCAAGAGGTATTATTATTGCGTCTAATGTAGGTGAACCTGTTATTGAATAGCTAATTATTTCTCCATTAAACATATCTAAGAAAGGATTTAAGTAAAGTTTTTTTACTTGCATATTTCCAGATTTATCAGATTCATAGTATTTGAATTCACTTGTATCTGTAGTAATTTTCTGATGGACTACAGAAGTGTTAAATCTTCTTTTTAGCCTATTTGGTGCTACTTTACCTATTGTTCCCTTGTATGAATAGTATTTTCTAGATTTACGTGCAAAGCTTGTTACTTGAAGCTTTAGTTTTTGTACCAGTCTTTGAACTTTTTTCTTGTTTATTAAAATTCCAAGTCTTCTAAGCATTGCATGTATTCTTCTGTATCCATAGTTTGGATTATCTTTTCTTATTTCCTTAATTTGGTCCTCAAAGACTTCATCCTTATCCTTTCTATCGAATCTTTTTTGCCAATACATGTATGTTGATTTTGGAAAAGAAAATTGCTTAAATAAATCTTTTAGTGGATACTTTTCTCTTAATGAGTGAATTATTCGAGCCATTCTCTCATTTTCTGATCTTCCTCGTCCTCTAATTCCATCTTTTTTTTTAGGAAATCTATCTGCATTTGTGCCCAGTAAAGCTTATCTTTAAGTTCAGCAATTTCATCTATTTCTTCCTTGGAATATTCTTTCTTTAATTTTTCTTTTTCTTTATTTTTATCTTTAGTCATACTTGAAGGTCTTCCTCTCTTTTTGGGTTTAAGTCCTTCAATTCCTTTTTCTCTAAAGTTTTTTACCCATCTAGTTATTATTGCTGGATTGTTGATTTTTAGTTCATTAGCAAGGCTTTGATAGGACATTTCTCCTGTTAAGTACAAGTTTACTACATTGAACTTAAATTCAAAAGAGTAATTATTATTTTTTCTAGAGACTTCTAGTCCTTCATAACCTAGTGATTTGTATGTATTTACCCATCTTCTTGCTACTTCCTGATGAGGAAGCTTATATTTTTCAGCTAAATTTTTTAAACTTACATATCCTTCTAAATATTCTTCTACAACTCTCGTTTTGAATTCTGTACTATATTTTGCCATGAAAAAACTGACCTCCTTAAAGTTGGTTTTTAGGTCCAACTTTTGGGGGTCAGTTCATTATTT
>NZ_AEAA01000034.1:0-532 GCF_000179335.1 Peptoniphilus sp. oral taxon 836 str. F0141 | reverse complement strand
AGGTATGGGTCAATTTTCAATAAGAGGTAATATTATTGATATTGCGACATTTTCTGATAATTACAGAATAGAACTTTTTGATACAGAAATTGATTCCATTAGAACTTTTGAACTAGAAAGTCAAAGGTCAATTGATTTTATTGATTCTGTTAAGATTTATCCCACTCTTGATATTTTAATTTCTCAAGATGATAGGTTAAATGCTGCAAAAAAAATTGAAAATGAAATTAATAAAACTAAGCTGAGCGGAGAAAGAAAAGATAGGCTTCTTGAAAAATTTTCACTTTACAAAAATAGGCTTGTTGAAGATGAGTATATACAAAACCCTGATCTGATAATTCCTTTTTTAAATGAGGATAAGTTGTCTGGAATTATTGATTTTATAGGTGAAGATACTATAAGTATTTTAAATGAACCAAAACAGATATTAGAAAGAGAAGAAACTTTAGAGCTTGAAAACTCTGAAACGATTACTGAAATGATAACTTTTGGTGAGGCTCTGCCAAGCCATAAAATATTACTATCCATATTT
>NZ_AEAA01000035.1:0-1116 GCF_000179335.1 Peptoniphilus sp. oral taxon 836 str. F0141 | reverse complement strand
GCCTTGTCAAGTACTATAGTAACCTGATCCTTATTTTTTAAACTTTCATCGTTTGTAACAGTAATAGATTTTGCATAGGCAAGGTTTATAAGTTGACCTTGATTTCTTTGGAAAATATCTCTTATCTTTTCATCCTTAGTGAAAATTATCGTGTTAGCCTTTCTTGAATTTTCAATATCCATATTAGACCTTGTGTTTCTGATATTTTTGATTGCATTTTCAATATATTCAATCGCATCTTCTTCAGCTTGGAAATTAAATTCTTCCTTATATTTTGGCCAATCAGCAACAATCAATGCAGATTTTCTTTGAGGCAGGGTTTGCCAAATCTCTTCTGTTATAAAAGGCATAAAGGGATGAAGAAGTTTTAAAATATTTTCCAAAACAAATAATAAAACTTTTTGTGTATTTGTCTTTTGACCTTCTGAATATAAAACAGGCTTAACCATTTCTATATACCAGTCGCAAAAATCTGACCAAATAAAGTCATAAATATCAGCAGCAGCAAGTCCAATTTCATACTTGTCAATTTTTTCAGTTATTGATTTTATGGTCTTTTCTAATTTAGAAATTATCCACTTATCTTGATCTTGAAGTTCATCTATAAGAAAATTAGAATCAGAAATATCATCAGATAAATTCATCATTATAAATCTTGTAGCATTCCAAAGCTTGTTGGCAAAATTTCTTGATGATTCAACACGCTTTATATAAAATCTCATGTCATTTCCTGGAGTATTTCCTGTAACTAAAGTAAATCTAAGAGCATCTGCACCATATTCGTCAATAATATCAAGTGGGTCTATGCCGTTACCTAATGATTTTGACATTTTTCTTCCTAATTCATCTCTAACAAGACCATTTAAAAGTACATCTTTAAAGGGTAGTTGTCCCATTTGTTCAAGAGAAGAAAATACCATTCTTATAACCCAGAAGAAAATAATATCGTAGCCAGTTACTAAAACATCTGTTGGGAAGAAATAATCTAAATCTTCAGTTTTTTGGGGCCAGCCTAGGGTTGAAAATGGCCACAAAGCAGATGAAAACCATGTATCAAGTGTATCTTCATCTTGAGTGAAAGTTTTTTTATTATACTCTTCTTTTCCGTTTGGATCT
>NZ_AEAA01000036.1:0-3080 GCF_000179335.1 Peptoniphilus sp. oral taxon 836 str. F0141 | reverse complement strand
AAGAACCATAACAACTAAAAACTAAAAACAAATTTCTAAAAAAACAATAAACTGGATATAAACAGAAAAAGTTTATAAACAAAGGTCAAGTTAGAAAGAGCACTAGGTGAATGCCTAGGCACCAAGAGGCGAAGAAGGACGTGACAAGCTGCGAAAAGCTACGGAGAGGAGCAAATATCCATTGACCCGTAGATCTCCGAATCGGGAAACCGGTCCGAAAGGACATCATTAAATGAATCCATAGTTTAATGAAGCGAACCAGGGGAACTGAAACATCTAAGTACCCTGAGGAAGAGAAAGAAACATCGATTCCCCGAGTAGCGGCGAGCGAAAAGGGAACAGCCCAAGTACAAACGAAGAAAAGAACTTAGTCGAATCAGCTGGGAAGCTGACCCAAAGGAGGTAAAAGGCCCGTAGACGAAAAGGGAAAAGAATCAGTACAAAGAGTACCACGAGACACGAGAAACCTTGTGGGAACACAGGGGGACCACCCCCTAAGGCTAAATACTACTTGGTGACCGATAGCGAACAAGTACCGTGAGGGAAAGGTGAAAAGAACCCCGAGAGGGGAGTGAAAAAGAATCTGAAACCTAGTGTTTACAAGCAGCGAAAATGGCACAAGCCATGATCGTGTACTTTTTGTAGAACGGGCCAGCGAGTTATGATAAAAGGCAAGATTAATCTAAGAAAAGAGGAGTCGAAGGGAGACCGAGTCTTAAGAGGGCGAAAGTCATTTATCATAGACCCGAAACCGTGTGATCTATCCATGGGCAGGTTGAAGTTGAAGTAAAATTCAATGGAGGACCGAACCGGGTAGCGTTTAAAAGCTATCGGATGACCTGTGGATAGGGGTGAAAAGCCAAACGAACACGGAGATAGCTGGTTCTCCTCGAAATAGCTTTAGGGCTAGCCTCTAGGAATACGTGTAGCGGAGGTAGAGCACTGAATGGTCAAGGGGCATGCATATGTTACCGAGACCTATCAAACTCCGAATGCCGAAACACAAACTAGGGAGTCAGACTATGTGGGATGAGCTTCATAGTCGAAAGGGAAAGAGCCCAGACCATCAGCTAAGGTCCCAAAATAATAGTTAAGTGGGAAAGGAAGTAGAATTACTGAGACAACTAGGATGTTGGCTTAGAAGCAGCCACACATTCAAAGAGTGCGTAATAGCTCACTAGTCAAGTGATTCTGCGCCGAAGATAACCGGGGCTAAACTATATACCGAAGCTATGGAACTAACAGTTGGTAGAGGAGCAATGTATGGAAGAAGAAGCAAAAGGAGTAATCCATTGTGGATACCATACAAGAGAGAATGCTGGCATGAGTAGCGAGAGGTGAGTGAGAATCTCACCCGTCGAAAACCTAAGGATTCCTGAGCAAGGCTCGTCCACTCAGGGTAAGTCGGGACCTAAGGCGAGGCTGAAAAGCGTAGTCGATGGACAACAGGTGGAAAATCCTGTACCGATACAATCGTTGAAGTAAGTGGGGACGCAGGAGGATAGTAGTAGCGCCCAGTTGGTGAGGCGTGCAAGCACAAAGGATAAGGAGTAGGCAAAACCGCTTCTTGAGAAGTCTGAAGTGTGATGCAGATCGAAAACAAGTAGAGAAAGATATGAATCCACACTGCCAAGAAAAGCCACGTACAAGAGAAGTATCGCCCGTACCGCAAACCGACACAGGTAGGAAAGGAGAGAATCCTAAGACGAGCGGAAAAACCTTTGTTAAGGAACTCGGCAAAATGACCCCGTAACTTCGGGAGAAGGGGAGCCCCTGTAAAAGGGGGCCGCAGTGAAAAGGCCCAAGCGACTGTTTACCAAAAACACAAGTTTCTGCTAAGTCGAAAGACGAAGTATAGGAGCTGACACCTGCCCGGTGCTGGAAGGTTAAGGGAAAAAGTTAGCGCAAGCGAAGCTTAGAACTGAAGCCCCAGTAAACGGCGGCCGTAACTATAACGGTCCTAAGGTAGCGAAATTCCTTGTCGGGTAAGTTCCGACCCGCACGAAAGGTGTAACGATTTGGGCACTGTCTCAACAAAGGATCCGGTGAAATTGTAGTAGCGGTAAAGATGCCGCTTACCCACGACAGGACGGAAAGACCCCATGGAGCTTTACTGTAAGCTGAGATTGGATTTTGGGATTAAATGTACAGAATAGGTGGGAGACGAAGAAACAAGTACGCCAGTATTTGCGGAGTCACCTTTGGGATACCACTCTTTTGATACTAGAATTCTAACCTAATCCCGTGAAACCGGGAAAGGGACACTCTCAGTTGGACAGTTTGACTGGGGCGGTCGCCTCCAAAAGAGTAACGGAGGCGTTCAAAGGTTCCCTCAGCACGGACGGAAATCGTGCAAAGAGTATAAAGGCAGAAGGGAGCTTAACTGCGAGACCAACAAGTCGAGCAGATGCGAAAGCAGGACTTAGTGATCCGGTGGTACCGAGTGGAAGGGCCATCGCTCAACGGATAAAAGCTACCCTGGGGATAACAGGCTTATCTCCCCCAAGAGTCCACATCGACGGGGAGGTTTGGCACCTCGATGTCGGCTCGTCTCATCCTGGGGCTGAAGTAGGTCCCAAGGGTTGGGCTGTTCGCCCATTAAAGAGGCACGCGAGCTGGGTTCAGAACGTCGCGAGACAGTTCGGTCCCTATCCGTCGTGGGCGTAGGAAATTTGAGAGGAGCTGTCCTTAGTACGAGAGGACCGGGATGGACAAACCTCTGGTGCACCAGTTGTACTGCCAAGTGCATAGCTGGGAAGCTAAGTTTGGAAGGGATAAGAGCTGAAAGCATCTAAGCACGAAGCCCCCCTCGAGATGAGATTTCCCTCAGAAATGATAAGACCCCTAGAAGAAAATTAGGTAGATAGGCTCAAGGTGGAAGTATAGTAATATATGGAGCTAGCGAGTACTAATAGGTCGAGAACTTGACCAAAGAAAGTTTTTAGTTTTTAAGTTATCCGGTGAGAATAGGAAGATGGACACACCTGTAACCATACCGAACACAGAAGTTAAGCATCAATCCGCTGATGGTACTTGGTTGGCAACGACCTGGGAGAGTAAGTTATTGCCGGTTTAAAAAA
>NZ_AEAA01000037.1:0-1722 GCF_000179335.1 Peptoniphilus sp. oral taxon 836 str. F0141 | reverse complement strand
AAAGGTAAAATTACCGATGGTCATAAATATATAAAAAATGCTAAAAATAATGGGGCGATTGTAGCTGTTGTTGAAGATTTTAAAGAGGTTTATATACCTCAAATAAAAGTTGATAACACTAGAACAATTCTTGCTGATTTAGCTAAAAATTTTTATAAAGACCCCTCAAAAGATTTAAAAGTTATTGGGATAACAGCAACAAATGGAAAGACTACAACATCCTTTATGCTTAAAAATATTTTAAGTGAAAATAAAATTAATACAGGTATTATTGGCACTGTTTATACAAAATTTGCTGATGTAAATATTCCATCTATTCTGACAACTCCAGAATCTTTAGAACTTCAAAAATATTTTTAAAGAAATGCTTGATAAAAATATTAGTCATGTAGTTATGGAAGTTTCTTCATCAGCTCAACAGATGCTAAGAGTAAATAACATTGATTTCGACATAGTTTCTTTTGGAAATTTAAGTAGAGAGCATATAGACCAACATGGTTCTTTTGAAAATTATTTTAGGGACAAATCAAAGATAATTTTGAATGCTAAAAAAGGTTCTTTTGCCCTTTTAAATATGGATAACGAACATATAGCTAGTTTGAAAGAAAAGACTAAAGCGAGTGTTCTGACTTTTTCAATGGAGAATTTGGATTCAGATTTTGGTATTTCTAAACTTGATTTATCCACGGGTTTTGGGAAATTTATGTTTCATGTTAACAGGGATATAAAAGAAATTAATTTAAAAAAACAAAGCTTTGAAGTTGAAATGGGTAGCGTTGGATATGCTTCTGTTATGAATGGTGTAATTGCTATATCTTTAGCTCTAATTTTACAAGTGGATAAGAATATAATTTTAAATGCTCTCAAAAATTTTAAGGGTGTAGAAAGAAGATTCGAACTTATATATGATGAAAAATTTAAGGTTTTAGATGATCATTTTGCAAATGAAAAAAATATTGATGTAACTATGACAACTTTAAGTCAAATGAGTTATAAAAATCTTCATATTTTATATGCAATAAGAGGTAATAGAGGGATTGAACTTAATAGAGCAGTTGATGAAAGACTATGTTTTTGGTTAAAAAAATTAAAAGCTAGTACACTTTTTACAACTTTTAGTGAAGATACAGTTAAACAAAAGGATAAAGTGACCCAAGATGAAAAGGCAGTATATGCTGAAGTTTTAAAAATAATAATATTGAAACTGTATATTTTAATGAACTAAAAGATGGTATTAACAATATTTTAAAAAAGGCTCAATCTGGTGATATTGTATTATTAGCAGGCTGTCAGGGTATGGATAAGGGTGCTAAGTTTGTAGAAAAATATCTGTTAGAAAATAATTTAGTAACAAATATTAAAGACTTTACTAAAAGAATTGACAATAGAACTTGTTAATATTGAAAGATAGTGTATTTTAAGTTATAATTAAATATATTAATATGAATTAAATGTCATTATAAGTTATTACTTAGGGACATAGAATATAAAAATGGCTCCTGATGACAGGGGCTTTTATTTTGGAGGTAATTATGCAAGAAGCAATGGGCAATTTAAAAAGGACAAATTACTGTGGTGACTTGAGAGAAAACGATATTGATTCTGAAGTTATACTAATGGGCTGGGTTCAAAGGGGCGAGAAGTCTAGGCTCAATAATTTTTATAGATTTAAGAGATAAAGAAGGAATTTGCCAAGTTGTAGTAACCGAATCTTCATCGGAA
>NZ_AEAA01000038.1:0-4069 GCF_000179335.1 Peptoniphilus sp. oral taxon 836 str. F0141 | reverse complement strand
ATTATTGGCAAAAACAAGGAATTGTTAAAATCTCAGAACAAGGAGATATCGAGTTTGTAAACTTAAAAGAGCTTTATATAAGAGATGTATATAATTTGAAAAGCCAAGAAAAAACTTCAAAATATTCAGATATAGTTCAAGATCCAAAAATCGCAAATTTGTTGTCAAAAGCTGAATTTTTGATGAGAGAAAACATACCTTCTGTCAAAAAAATGGATATAGCTTCATGGATCGATGTATATAACGAACCGGCTGAAGTTATTGAAGAAGCTTTTTATTATGCCACAGAAGTTCAAGATGTTTATGATTTGAAATATATAGAAAAAATTGTAAGAAACTGGTCTAAAGATGGTATAAGAACCGTAGAAGATGTTGAAAACTCTTATATCAACAGAGATCAAAAATATTATAGATTCAATAAAGTTAGAAAATTTATTGGAATTGAAAGAAAAAAATTCAATCTTGTGGAATTTAACATAGTAAATTCCTGGTTTGATGATATGGGTTTTGATATGGATATGGTCACGGAGGCTTGCAAAAGAACTGCAAATATTTCTAAACCAAATATTAATTATGTTAATAAAATTCTAAAATCTTGGAAGGAAAAAGACATAAAAAGTCCTGAAGAGATTCCTGTTAAAGATAAGATACAAAAAAATAAAGTAAAAACTAAGTTTCATAATTTTAAACAAATTACTGATGCTTACAGTGAAGATGAGCTTGAAGAAGTTGCAAGAAAGAAAAGAGAAGAATCATATAAAAGGTTGGGTATTTAATGGAAGTTAATAGAAAAATATCTCTGCATTATGAAAATATTAGACGCAAAAATGAAGAAATTTTAAAAAACAGAAAAAAAGAAATATATAGAAATATCCCACAGATTGCTGAAATTGATAAATATATAAATCAACTAGGTCTTAAATCTTGCAAGAGCCTTTTTCTTAAACCATCATCTTCAATTGTTATGGATGTAACAAGAGAAATTAGCGACTTAAAAAAAGAAAAGGAAAGGCTTTTAACTGAAAACGGCTATGATATAAATTACCTATCTATGCCTTATGACTGTGAATATTGTAAAGATAGTGGTTTGTTAGAAGATGGAAGTAAATGCTACTGCCTAAATAAATTAATTATAGATAAGCTTTATAAGACATCAAATCTTGACCATACTTTAAAAAAAGAAAATTTTCTTCACTTCGATACAAATATTTTTTCTGACAAAATTGATGAAAAAGAGGGCATAAGTCCCAAGGAAAATATTTTAAAAATAAGAGAAATATCTAAAAGATTTATAGAAACTTTTAAAGAAGATAATGATTTTAATTTATTATTTTACGGACCTACAGGACAAGGTAAAACTTTTACTATAAATTGTATAGCAAAGGAACTTTTAGATAGAAATATTTCAGTTATATATTTAACAGCCTATGAAATTGTTGAATTATTAGAAAATAAGAGATTTAAAAAAATTGATGATGATAGATATGATTATCTCTTTGAGGCTCAGCTATTAATTGTTGATGATTTAGGTATAGAACTTGTAAGTAGCTTTACAAATTCTGAAATATTTAATATCATAAATACTAGACTTATTAGAGGTAAAAAAACTGTGATTTCAACTAATTTGTCGCCAAAAGAACTCTCAGAAACTTATACTGATAGAGTTTTCTCGAGGGTATTTCAAAAATTTATGCCCCTTAAATTTTTTGGTGAAGATTTAAGATGGCAATAGAGGAGGAAAAAACAATGAAAATATCAAATAGAGTCCAAAAAATTCAATTCTCTGCTATAAGAAAATTAACTCCTTATGCTCAAGAAGCTAAAAAAAATGGCAAGAAAGTATATCATTTAAACATAGGAGCACCCGATGTTGAAGTACCACAAGCATTTTTTGATGCTATAGGAGATTTCCAAGGAAAAGTACTAAAATATCCTTCTGCTCCAGGAATTGATGAATTAAGAGAAAGTTGGTCAAATTATTATAAAAAAAGAAATTTAAACTTTGAACCAGAAAATATATTTATAACTTCTGGTGCTAGTGAAGCTTTGCTTCTTGTTTTAATGACAATAGCCGATGAAGGTGATGAAATTATTACAACTAATCCATTCTATTCAAACTATAAAACATATATGGACCAACTTAATTTAAAGATTAATGCTTTTAATACAAGTCCAGATAATGGTTTTGCTCTTCCATCAACTGAAGAAATAGAAAAAGTTATTTCTGATAAGTCTGTTGCTTTTTTAATTTCAAACCCAACTAATCCTACAGGAGCAGTTTATTCAAGAGAGGAACTTGAAAGACTTAAAGAATTAGCTATAAAACATGATATGTATATCATAACCGATGAAGTTTATAGAGAATTTATTTATGATGGATTAAAATACTTATCTTTCGCTGAATTAGAAGGAATTGATGATAGACTTATTTTACTTGATTCTATATCAAAAAGATTTGGAGCCTGTGGTGCAAGAATCGGAGCTATTGCCGCAAAAAATAAAGATATATTGACATCAATTAATAAACTTGCAACAGGAAGATTAGCAGTGCCAACATTAGAACAAATAGGAGCTGCAGCTTTATTTAATTCAGATGAATCTTATTTCGAAGAAGTTAATAAGGAATACGAAAAAAGACGTAACACTATTTATGAAGAACTTAAAAAGATTGACGGAGTAAGTGTTTATAAACCAAAGGGAGCATTTTACATCATGCCAACCCTTCCTGTAGATGATGCTGAAGATTTTGCCAAATGGCTATTAACTGATTTTGATGTAGATGGTGAAACTCTAATGATGGCACCTGCTGACGGATTTTTCTATAATTCAGATGAAGGTAAAAACAAGGTTAGACTCGCCTTTGTCTTAAATGTAAATGATATTAAAAAAGCCATGAATATTCTAAAAGAAGGATTGAGGAAATATAATTCTTGAATAAAGAAAAATTAAAAAATCTATTAGAAAAGCTAACCTTATTTTTAACTTTTTTAATAGTTGTTGTTACATGGATAGGAAGAATAAAAAAAACAAATATTGGTTATGTACCTTCTTCCATAAGAAACTTGCAGATCATTTTAGTACTCTTTACCATGGCGGAGATTTTACTTTTAACATATCTAGATAAAAAGAAAAATGCCCTTTATCTATCAATATTTTATATAATAATGGCTGTTGTATATATAGCCTTTAAAGGGGCAGGAAGAATATAGATTATAAGTTTGAAAGACGAGGAAAAATAATTCCTCGCCTTTTTTTGTAATATATAGATAAAAATTTTTATTCCTGTGATAAAATATTTTATTGTAAGGTGAACTTTATGGAAAAATATGTAAAAGTTTCCGGCGGCTCAAAAATTTATCTAAGAATTTTAGGTCAAGGAGAAGCTTTAATTCTCCTTCACGGAAATGGAGAAAATTCTCATTATTTCGACAAGCAAATTAGGGATTTTGCTAAATATTTCAAAGTTATAGCTATAGATACTAGAGGACACGGCAAAAGTGACCCTATAAAAGAAAAATTAACTTTTGAAGATTTATCCAGGGATTTGTTGGATATTCTTAATTTTCTAAAAATAGATAAGGCAAATATTTTAGGCTTTTCGGATGGAGCAAATATTGCTCTTGTTTTTGCAAAAAATTATCCTTCAAGAATAAAAAAATTAATTCTAAATTCGCCTAATAAAAATGTAGACCAAATAAAATTACTACCTAGAATTTTCAGTTTTATTTTCTATTACTTATTAAAAATTGTAAGTAACTTATGTAAAAGATTTAGAAATTATTTTTCTGTTTACAGCCTTATTTTTGATACTATCAAAATTAAAGATTCAGATTTTAAAAAAATCGACTTTCCAGTTCTTATAATTGCTGGAGCAAAAGATTTAATTTATATTGACACTTTTTATAAGATTGCAAAAAAAATAAAAAAATCTAAATTATCAATAATCAAAGGGCATGGTCATAAAGTCGCACATACAAATCCAAAAGAATACAATAAAATAATTTTAGATTTTTTAAGAAGAAAGGCAGACTAATGAAAATTATAAAAAATATTTTGAAATATATAAAAG
>NZ_AEAA01000039.1:0-651 GCF_000179335.1 Peptoniphilus sp. oral taxon 836 str. F0141 | reverse complement strand
AAGGCTTGATCCTAATTCTCTTGTGTGTTCCAAAAAAATTGTATTGATAAGACAGTATTTATTAATAACATTGTTAACATCATCATACTTAGCGCCCTTACCAAATTCCATAATATTTATTTGAGTGTTTTTTTCTTTAAAGTATTTTAGACCAATAGCTGCCTCAATTCCTATAGGGCTTATGGGTATAGATTTTGGCAAATTTTTTTCAATTTTATCAAAATCTATTTTTAGGTCCTCAACAATTCTTATAAAATCTTCATCTGAAATCTCTTTGCCATCAACTTTAAATCTCTCATTAATTTTTAAAATGTGAGGACTTGTAAAAAGACCCACCCGAAATTTAGCCATAAGTATTTGGCTAAGCATATTGGCAAGACTGCCCTTGCCCTTTGAACCAGTAATTCCAATATTTATACCAGTTGATAAATTTTCTAAAATTTCTTTTGTAAGCTCAGGGTGTCTTTTGTTTTTATCCTTGTCATTATAGGATTGAAATTTTTCTGATCTCATATATGATGCAAAAATATAATCTTCAGCTTCTTTCCTATTCATTAAAATCTTCCTTTATTGACAGTAAAATTTCCCTTGCAATATTTGTTCCTGTCGCCTTTTCTATGCCTTTTATACCAGCCATGACATTGACTTCAC
>NZ_AEAA01000040.1:0-581 GCF_000179335.1 Peptoniphilus sp. oral taxon 836 str. F0141 | reverse complement strand
TATGACAAAAAATATGGAGCAAGACCCTTACAAAGAACAATAAGAAATCTTTTGGAAGATGAAATTGCAGATAGATATTTGGATGGAAAATTAAAGAGGGTAGCTTAATTAATATTGATTTCAAAAATAAACTCATAATAGAAAATGTAGAAGAATTAGAAGATTTAAAAAAAGATAAGAAAGATGAAAAAGAAAATAGCATACAAGTGCAGTAATTGTGGATATATATCCCAGGGATATTTTGGAAAATGTCCCCACTGCAACAAATGGAATACTTTAGAAGAGTTTGATGAAAATAATAATTCTGAAAAATCACACAGTCAAAATAAAGATGCTGTTATCTTAAAAAATGTTGATTCTAAAGAATCTTCAAGAGTTATGACTGATATCATGGAATTTAACAGAGTTATGGGCGGAGGTATTGTTAGAGATTCTGTAAGTATATTGACAGCAAAACCTGGAGCAGGAAAATCCACTTTACTTTTACAAGTAGCTAATGATTTAGCCAAAAAGGGTTTTGTAGTCTTATATGCAAGTGGAGAAGAATCTCAGTCACAAATAAAAAGAAGAGCTACAAGGAT
>NZ_AEAA01000041.1:0-70379 GCF_000179335.1 Peptoniphilus sp. oral taxon 836 str. F0141 | reverse complement strand
TCCCACATTTTTTTATGCAAATTTTTATAAAATTTTTTCATAAACTCTATAAATTTTATCTTTAATCGCACCAAATTTTTCTATATCATTTATCATATCTTTGTTGTAGTCCCAAATTGTTGAACCTTCCAAAATTGTATATCCCTTTTTTACTGCATTTTTAAAAACATGAAAATAAATTGAAGATGTTACACCCTTATTTCTATATTCAGGTACAACCATTAGAACAAACATCCTAACTCTTTTTATTGAATTTTTTTTCAATAAAAATTTAATTTTATTGAAAAGGTTAAGCTTACCTTTAAAGTCTTTTAAAATTTCGTTATAATCAGGAAGCGTTAAGGCAAATCCAATAGGTTCGTCTTGGTAATTTCTTGCTATAACAATCAAATCTTTTACAATTAAGCTTTTCATCTGTTCAAAAATTGAATAAACATCAGATTTTTTTACAGGTATAAAATCTTCCCAACTAGGAGGAAGAGCTAAGTCTAAAATTTTATAAACATCTTCTAGCTCTTTTTCCATATTTTTTGTATCTAATACAGAAGTTTTGTAGGAATAGCGTTTTTGTACTTGTGGAAGCAGTCTTGAAAGCTTGTCAATTTTAGCAAGTAAATCATCTTTGTTTGCCTTATAGGCAAAAACATCGTGATATAAAGAAAAACCATAATTTACGAACTGGTCATTGTAATATTTTTTGTTGTAGACGTTCATGACTGAAGGATACTTATCAAAAGCGTTTATTAAAAAGCCCCTATTATCATCGCCGTCAGGTAGAGAAACAGGACCTCTCATTATTTTTATATTTAAAGATTTAAAAAATTTACTGCAAGCGTCTAATAAAGCCTTTGAAACTTCTTCATCTTCTATACATTCATATTGAGAAACATATCCTACACTGGAACTATGATATTCATTTAATTCTTCATCTACATAGGCTAGAATTCTTCCAACTATTTTATTATCCTTACTTGCTAAAAATAATTTATGTGGGCAAGAGATTAGTCTGTTATTTACACCCTTTAGAGAATTTTTATAATCATCGTAGATGGGGTAAACAAAATAATCGTTACTTTCATAGATAGAGTAAACTAGATGACAAAACTCATCTAAATCCTTATCTGTTTTTACTTCTTTAATTTCTAACATATTCAAATCCTTTTAAAAGAAAATTTGCCATTTTCTATTGAATCTATAATTGCTAAGGAATATAAATCATAGCCCAACTTTCGTACATAATCTCCGCCACCTTGATAGCCCTTTTCAACAGCAACAGAAATGCCTTCAATGTTTGCACCTGCTTTTTTGCTTATGTCAATTAATCCTCTAAGAGCATTACCTTCAGCTAAAAAGTCATCTACAATCAATAAATTATCGTCTTTACCTATAAATTCTTTTGATACACTTATCATATAGTCTTTTTTTGTTGTGTAAGATTTTACATGACTTTGCCAAAGACTATCGCCAATATTTAAAGTTTTTTTCTTCTTAGAAAAAACCACTGGAATATAGTTCATATTTTCACTAATAACTGTAGCAAAGGCTATGCCTGATGCTTCAATAGTAAGAATTTTATTTATGTTTTTATTTTTAAAATATTTTGCGACATCTTCTGCTAATGTATTTAAAAATTTAATGTCTAATTGATGATTTAAAAAGGAATCAACTTTAATGATATCCCCTTCAAGAATTTTTCCATCTTTAATTATTCTATCTTCTAAAAGTTTCATAAAAACCTCCACTACTATTATTACATTTAATTAAAAAAAATTAAAGTCTTAGTAAAATTTTATATGATATAATTATTAAAGGTGATATTATGTTTTTAGATTTAGCAAAAAAAAGAAGAAGTATAAGAAAATTTACAGATAAAGAAGTTACAGATAAAGAGATTAAAGAAATATTTGAAAGTGTCTTGAGGGCACCAACTGCTGTTCACAGAGATGTTATGAAATATATACTAATAAAAGATAAAAAATCTCTGGAAATACTTTCAAAATTTAAAAAATCAGGAGCAGAATTTTTAAAGGGTTCCAGTCTTGCTATTGCTGTAATTTCTGATAAATCTTTAGCGAAAAATACCTACCATCAAGATGCTTGCATAGGTGCAACTTTTATTCAGCTTGCTTGTGTTGACTTAGGTTTGTCATCTACATGGGCAAATGTGACCGATGCAAAAAATGAAGAGGGTAAAGCCTCCCAAGAATATTTACACGAACTTCTAGAACTCGATGAAAAATTTAATGTCGAATGTATTATTGGAATAGGTCATGGGGCAGAAGAAAAATCAGAAAAAGAAGCTTGGGATTATGATACACATGTAAAGGAAATTGTTATAAAATAAATGGAAATAATTTTAGATTCTTTAGAAAAAACAAAAGAATTTGGATTTTTATTAGGACAACTTTGTAAAGGTGGAATGGTTCTTTGTTTAAATGGAGATTTAGGAGCAGGAAAAACTACTATTACAAAATCTTTAGCAGAAGGTTTGGGAATTAAAGCAAATGTAACAAGCCCAACTTTTACTATTGTCAATGAATATAGGGGTAAAACTAACCTATATCATATTGATACCTACAGACTAAATGAGGGAATAGATACTCTTTACTTGGGTTTTGATGAGTATTTTTATTCTGATGGGATAACAGTAGTCGAGTGGGCTGATAAAATTAAAAATTCTTTACCGGAAGAATATATGACAATATATATTAAGGTAGAAGATAATATCAGAAAGCTAGAAATAACTTATATTGGCGATAAATATAAAGTTGTAGAGGAGAAATTATATGAAAGTTTTGGGATTTGATACCTCAACAATGACTACATCAGTCTCAATAATTGAAGATGAAAATATGTTAGCCTTGTATTCATTGCAAGGCTCAGTTTATCACAGCGAATCTTTAAGCGACATGGTAAATAATATTTTAAATAAATTTGACTTTGACCTATCACAAATAGATTTAATATCAGTCGGCATCGGACCAGGTTCCTTTACTGGTATAAGGATAGGGCTTACTTTTGCAAAAGTTATGGCACAAGTTTTAAAAAAAGATATTGTGGCAGTTTCATCACTTAAAGCCTGTGCAATTAAAGAAGATGGACTTGTAGGCTCAATTATTGATGCAAGACGAGGCCTTATTTATGCCTGCCTTATGGAAGATGGGAAAGTTCTTATGGATGATACAATAATAGAGCTTGAAAAATTCAAAGATATTGTAGGAGATAGAAAGATAACACTACAAGGTGTGGATGCAAAAAAATTTATCCATGACTTTAAAAATGCAAAATTAGGAAAAGAACTACAGATGAATGCCTACTATATTGCCTTATTAGGTCTTAAAAAATTTAAAGAAGTAGGTGGAGATGATTTTTATAAATTGGTGCCTAATTATTTAAAACTTTCTCAAGCGGAGAAAAATTATGCAGACAAAAATAAGACTTGCTGAAACTGGGGATGTAGATGATATTTATCAAATAGAGAAGCTTTCATTTGAAAATCCTTGGTCAAAAAATTCTTTAATTAATTTAATAGAAAAGGATAAATTATCAGAAATTTTAGTTTATGAAATTGACAACAGAGTAGTTTCTTATATCTCTTATATGAAAATTTTTGATGAGATCCATATTGCAAATGTAGCAACACATCCAGATTATAGAAATAAAAAAATTGCTGGGGAGCTTTTTAAATATTTTGTTGCCTATGCAGAAGATAATAAATTAAGCATTACCCTAGAAGTGAAAACAACCAATGAACACGCCCTAAGTTTATACAGAGCTTTTAATTTTAAAATAAAGGGCTTTAGAAAAAATTATTATGGTATAGATAAAGATGCTCTTATTATGTGGAGAGAAATATAAAGAGGTGAGAGAATGAAAACTTTAGCGATAGAATCATCTTGTGATGAAACTTCAGTGGCTATTTTGCAGGACGGTAGAGAAGTTCTTGCAAATATTGTAGCCTCACAAATAGACACTCACAAAAAATATGGTGGAGTAGTTCCGGAAATAGCTTCAAGACAGCACGTTGAGGCAATAAATACAGTCATCGAAGAAGCTTTTGAAAAATCAAAACTTAATTATTCTGATATAGATTTAATTGCAGCTACTAGAGGTCCAGGATTAATTGGTGCTTTGCTTGTTGGTTTGAGTGCCGGCAAAGCAATGGCACTTAGTTTAAATAAACCATTTTTAGGAATAAACCATATAATGGGCCATGTTTGTGCCAATTATATAAGTCACAAAGAATTAAAACCACCTTTTATTGGACTGATAATTTCCGGTGGACACACTTATTTGATAGATGTTAAAAATTTTGTGGATTTTGATTTATGCGGAACAACAGTTGATGATGCGGCTGGCGAAGCTTTTGATAAAGTTGCAAGGGCTATGGGACTTTCATATCCTGGTGGACCTGTTATAGATAAATTAGCAAAAGAAGGTAAAGAAACAATTGAATTTCCAAGAGTTATGATAAATGAAGGATATAATTTTTCTTTTTCTGGTTTAAAAACGGCAGTCATAAATTATATGCACAATAATGAGCAAAAACATCAAGAGATTATAAAAGAAGATGTGGCAAAATCTTTCCAAGAAGCAGTTGTCGATGTTTTATTAGAAAAAACTTTCAGATTGCAAAAAGAAAAGGGCTTAGATAAGATTGTATTAAGTGGAGGAGTTTCTGCAAATTCAAGGATAAGAGAAGCCTTCGAAGAAAGAGGCAAAAAAGAGGGAGTAGAAATTTATTACCCAAGCATATCACTTTGCACAGACAATGCAGCCATGATAGCTTCATGTGCCTATTATCTATATAAGTCAAAAACCTATGATGGAAAAACTTTTGCTGATCCAAATTTAGGTTTATAAATTAAAAAAATGTAAATGAAAAACTCTCAAGAATACTTTTGTATTAGTGAGAGTTTTATTTATTAGTTATAAATTTAAAATTTTAATTATTTTTTAAAAGTTCTTGACCTATTTCATAAACATTTCCAGCGCCCATAGTAACGACTGTATCATCATCTTTTAGATTTTCTTTTAAATATTTTATTATATCTGAAAATTCCTTTATATAAATAGCATTTTTATGGTGATTTGAGATTGCATCTACTAAAGTTTTAGAATGTATATCGCCATAGTCCTTTTCTCTTGCTGCATATATATCTGTTATTATTATTACATCACTTTGGTCAAAAGACTTTGCAAAGGAATCTAAAAGAAGTTTAGTCCTTGTGAAGGTGTGTGGTTGGAAGACGGTAAATAACCTTTTTTTGCATGATTTTTTTATAGCTGATATGGAAGATTTTATTTCTGTGGGATGGTGGGCATAATCATCCATGACTCTTGAATTTTTGTAAAGACCTTTAAATTCTAACCTTCTGTGAACACCCTTATAATCACCTATACCTTTTATACATTTTTCAAAATCAATTCCATTTTCATGGCAAGCTCCTATAGCTGCAAGGGTATTATAAATATTATGGTAGCCAAGGATTGCAAGTTCAACTTTTCCTATATATTTATCCTTATAATATAAATCATAATAAGGACGTCCATACATATCAAAATCAATATTTTTAGCCATATAATCTGCTTTTTTGTCTATAGCGAATGTGATTAATTTTGCATTGTCAATCGGTAATAGTTTTCTAGTATTTTCATCATCAATATTTATTATGCAGTAATCATTCTTATTTAATTTTTCTGTAAAACCTTTGAAAGTTCTAATAATATGGTCAATATTGTCAAAATAATCTAAGTGGTCTTCGTCAATATTTAAAATAACAGCGGTTGTAGGAAATAATTTTAAAATATTTGCCTTATATTCACAGGCTTCTGTCAAAAATAATTTTTTTTCTTTACCAATTTTTATGTTTCCATTTATATCATCTAGCTGACCACCAAGCATTATTGTGGGGTCGGTATCTAAATTTTTAATTATTTCTGCTACCATAGAAGTAGTGGAAGTTTTTCCGTGAGTTCCTGAAATAGCTATTGAGATATTATAGCTTTTCATTATTGCTCCTAGAAAACTTGCTCTATCAATTATGTCTTTTTTTTCGACAATAGCTTCCTTTAGTTCTTCATTATCCATACTTATAGCATCAGTATAGATAATTAAATCCATGTCTTTAATATGTTCTTTTTTATGCTCATAATAAATCTTAGCACCCTTAGATTCTAGCTTTTCTGTTTCATAAGATTTATTTTTATCACTACCAAAAACCTTATATCCGTTATATATCATAAGTTCTGCAAGGGCTGACATTGATATGCCACCTATGCCAATAAAAAATATATTTTTATACTTGTGAGCTTCTATATTAAAATCAAACAAAATTCTTCCTCCAATTCTTAAAATATTATAACATATATGTAAAAAAATTTTTATAAAGTGACCTAAAGATTTTACATTATAAATATTACATTTTTTATTGTATTTAGGGTATAAAAATTACATAGTATAAATTAATTCTTTACAAAAACTTTACAATGCAAGGTTAGAATTTATTTGAAATAGTTAGGGGTTAATAATGAATTATGCAATAGTTGATATAGGTTCAAACACAATTAGACTTATTATTTTTGAAATTTACAAAAATCAGGAAAGGAATATATTTGATAAGAAATATACTGCTGGTCTTATAAGTTATGTGGAAAATGGAGCTTTAAGCACTAAGGGAATTAAAAAATTGATAAGAACTCTTGAATCTATAAAAAGAATTGTGGATTTAATTGGTAATTGCAGTTTCAATCCTTTTGCAACAGCTTCTTTAAGAAATTTATCTAACAGGGATGAGGTTCTAAGAGAGGTTAAAGAAAAGCTTGATATTGATATTGATGTGTTAAGTCAAAAAGAAGAAGCTCTCATGGGTAATGTAGGGATTTTTGAAGATTTTAATATTGATAAGGGACTTACAATTGATATTGGAGGTGCCAGTACAGAAATTGTATCTTTCAAAAAAAATAAAGCTAGTGAATTTTTAAATTTGCAAATAGGCTCTTTACTTTTATTTTCTCAATATGTTTCAGTAGTTATTCCTAAGAAAAAGGAAATAGATTTAATTCAAAAAAAAGTATTGAAGGAAATAAGTTCCAAGAATTTTAAAAATACTTATAATACGCTTATTGGAATCGGTGGTACAGTCCGTGCCTGCGGTAAAGTAATTAGTGAGCTATATGGAAAAGATGAAAAATGTTTCAGCCTAAATGAGCTTGATAATTTATTATTAAATATAAAGAATAAAGATAAAGAAACAATAAGAACAATAATTAAGGTAAATCCATCGAGGATTCATACCCTTGTTCCAGGACTTATTATTTTATTTACAGTATGTAAATATCTTCACATCGAAGATATACAAGTTTCAAACAAGGGAGTGCGTGAGGGTTACTTGCATTTAAGAGTATTGGAAGGAAATTAAATGAGCGAAAAATTTTTTCAAAATAGAGAGTTATCTTGGTTGAGGTTTAATGAAAGAGTATTAGAAGAAGCGGTGGAAGATCATGTTCCGCTACTAGAAAAATTAAAGTTTGTAAGTATATTTGTTTCTAATTTAGACGAGTTTTTTATGGTAAGAGTTGGCTCTTTGCACGACTTATCACTGTTAAAAAAAGAAGCTCGTGATAATAAAACTGATATGAACGCAAATGAACAAATTAATGCCATACTTGAAATGCTTCCTCCTATGTATGCAAAAAAAGATAAGATATACAAAGAAATCACTGAAAAGTTAAGAAACTATAAAATTAGAAATTTAAAATATGAAGAAGCAAATGAAGAACAAAAAAATTTCATTGATGATTTTTATCTAAAAAATATTGATCAATTAGTTTCGCCTCAAATAGTAGACTTAAACCATCCTTTTCCATTTTTGGAAAATAATAAATTATATATAATTTGTTATTTGGAAAAAAATGGAAAAAATGTTTTTGGCATTGTTCCCGTAAGGAAATCTTATGTTACATACTTACTATTACCAGGACAAAACACAGATTATATTTTAATGGAAGATATTTTATTAGCTCAAATGGAAAATATTTTTAAGGGCTATAAAATAATTAGCAATAATGTTTTTAAGACGACCAGAAATACAGATTTTACAGATGATAGAGATACACTGGAAGAATTTGACGATTACCAAGCCTATATGAAAAATATTTTAAAAAAGAGGAAAAGGCTTGATGTGGTAAGAGTTGAATCCTGTGGAAAATTGCCGGAACCGGTGTTAGAATTTTTACTTAAGCAGCTAAATATTAAAGCAAAACAGGTTTTTGAACTGGATTCCCCCCTGCTTATGAAATATGTATTTACACTTATTGATGATATTCCAGGAGCAAGGAAAAATGAACTTCTTTACAAACCATTCATCGCCCACAATCCATTAGGACAAGATAGCTCAATTATTTCTGCTATTAGGGAAAAAGATAGGCTTTTGTCATATCCCTATGAAACGATGGAAACATTTTTGCAGCTATTAAAAGAGGCGTCTAAGGATTCTGAATGTAGGTCAATTAAAATAACAATTTATAGGCTGGCAAAGAATTCTAAAGTAGTTAGATATCTTTGCGATGCAGCTCAAAATGGGAAAGAAGTAACTGTTTTTGTTGAATTAAAAGCACGATTTGACGAAGAGAGTAACATTAACTATGCAAATATGCTTTATGAAGAAGGCTGCAATATAATTTACGGCTTTAATGCTTATAAAATACATTCAAAAATTTGTTTGATAACCTTTAGAGATAAATTTGGAAATCTTTCATATATAAGCCAAATAGGGACGGGTAACTATAACGAATCAACAGCTAAACAATATACGGATTTTTGTTTTATGACTGCAAATCCAGATATAGGTCTTGACGCTACAGACTTTTTTAAAAATATGTCCATGGGAAATTTGAATGGTAAATATAAGTACCTACTACAATCTCCCACATCTTTAAAAACAGGCTTAATGGATTATGTTAATATGGAAATTAATAAGGGAGAAAAGGGATATATTTGCTGTAAATTTAACTCTCTGACTGATAAAGAATTTATTGAAAAATTTGTTGAGGCTAGTCAAAAGGGCTGTAAGGTTGATTTGATAATTAGAGGAATTTCTTGTCTAATACCGGGTATAAAAGGCTACAGTGACAATATCACTATAAGGTCAATCGTAGGAAGATTTTTGGAACACCCAAGAATTTATGTTTTCGGAAAAGATGCCCAACATGTGTATATATCTTCAGCAGACCTTATGACTAGAAACACAGAAAAAAGAGTTGAAATCGCAACTCCTATACTTGATCCTGATATAAAAAAAAGAATTTTATCTTATATAGATGTGCAACTAAAGGACAATGTGGGAGGGAGGCTGATGAACTCCGGTGGAGAATACGAAAAATTTGACACAGACGGGGAGAAAATTTCATCTCAAGAGTATTTTATTGAAAAGGCAGAAAGGGAAGAAAAAGTTAAACAAGAAAATATTTATAGGCAATATGAAGATATTGTGGTGGAAAGAGAAGAAAAGACAAGTAAAGTTGGATTTTTCCAAAAGTTAATAAATTTATTTAAAAATTAATAATGCCTCCTAAGTTTTAGACTCCTTAAATATAAAGGGAGTCTTTTTTCAAGAAATTATTTCTAAAAAAAGTTAATAAATTTAATGGAGATTAAAACTTTATTTTTCTAGTGTGAACAAAAACTTATGAAAATTTAGGATAATCTTACTTAAAAAGTTATTGACTTTTAATAATATTATTGATACTATGACTATACGAGAGCTCATGAAAGTGAGCGAAAGCGTGCCTAGGGATCCGAGATTTATCTAAGGACCGAGCGGTACGAGTGCCGTAGGCATTACACCATAGGGACAAAAGCCCAGGGGGATAGGTTTCGCTAACCTATCTCTCGGGCTTATTTTTTTTGAGAAAGGATGTTTTAAGATGGAAGTTACTTACAGAGGAAAGACAAAAAACTTATTTCAAGAAGATGGAAAATTTTTTATGCAATTTAAGGATGATATGACAGGAACTGATGGTGTTTTTGATACTGGCGGAAATCAAGTAGCAGGTTCAGTTGCAGGTGCAGGTCATGAATGTATTAAAGTTTCAAAATATTTCTTTGAAAGACTTAAAGAAGAAGGAATAAAAACTCACTATATAAATGCTGATCTTGAAAAAAATGTTATGGAAGTTAAAAAAGCTTCAGTTTTTGGCAAGGGTATTGAAGTTATTACAAGATTTATTGCAGTTGGATCTTTTATTAGAAGATATGGTTCATATATTGAAGAAGGAAAACCACTTAATAATTATACAGAAATAACTCTAAAAGATGACGATAGAGATGACCCTCTAATTATCGAAGATGCTTTAGTTCAATTAGGAATTTTAAAAGAAGGGGAATATGATAAAATTTGCCAAATGAATATTAAAATTTCTAATATCATTAAAGATATACTAAAGGAAAAAGGACTTGACCTTTACGATATTAAATTGGAATATGGTCGTTTAGCAGGTTCTGATGAAATAGTTTTAATTGATGAAGTTTCTGGAGGAAATATGAGAGCTTACAAGGATGGTAAGTATATTAAACCTCTTGAACTTTCAAAATATATGGGAATTTAATCAGAAATTATTTGTAGAAGGAAAAGATTGTTTTTACATTAAAAGTATTTTACTAGATATGATTTTCTTTTTTGTAGGACTTCTTTTCCTTAAATATGTTATAGGGTAAAAATTTATTAGGAGGTAAAATTGAGAGTTTCAATAATAATGGGTTCAATTTCCGATAGAGAAATTGCGGACAAAGTTGTAAAAAAACTTAAGGAATTTGATGTTCATTATGAAGTAAAAGTTATTTCAGCTCATAGGGCACTTGATCTTTTAAAAAATTATGTAGAAAATGCCCAAGAAGAATCTGAAGTATTTATTGGAATTGCTGGCAAAGCAGCTCACTTAGCTGGAGTAATTGCAGGTATAACAACAAGACCTGTAATTGGAATCCCTGTTAAGTCTTCTCTTATGGATGGACTTGATTCACTTCTTTCAACAGTTCAAATGCCAAGTGGTGTACCTGTTGCTACAGTTGCAGTTAATGGCGGAGAAAATGCAGCAATTCTTGCAGTTCAAATGCTTGCTTTAAAAGATCAAGAACTTCAAAGAAAGCTTGACAATTTCAAAAAAACGATGGCTGAAAAAATTAAAAATACAGAATATAGATATGAAGGTTAAGATATGAGCGGAATATTTGGAGTATTTTCAAGCAAAAAAAATGTTAATGTTTTTCCTACAATTTATTCAGGTTTATTTGCCCTCCAACACAGGGGTCAAGATGCAATGGGAGTTTCATTATTAGAAAATGACAAACTTTCAGAAGTCAAGGGCAAAGGACTTGTAACGGATAACATTAAATTTGATAACATAAATAGATTAGAAGGATATGTGGGTTTATCTCACGTTAGATATCCATTTTCTGATGATGATAAAACCCTTTTACCTATGCCTTGGGTGTTTTATCCAGGAACTGAAGGGGAAAAAGCTTTAATAGCTATTGATGGAAAGTTTATTAATAAAGTTGAAGCCGAAGAAATCTCAGAAGTTTTAAATAGAAGTATGGATGATATTATAGAATTTATTTCTTATTTGAAGGGAGCTTATTCTATTTTATTTGCCAAAGAAGATAAGATGATTGCCATTCGTGACCCTTATGGAATAAAACCTCTTGTAATTGGTCACAAGGGTTGTGAAACTATAGTTTCAACAGAAAGTTGTGCTATAGAAGCCAATGGTGGTCAAGTGGATCACTTCTTGCAAGCCGGTGAAATAGTCGTTATCGACAAAAATGGTTATAAGTCTTATTTTGCCAAAGAAAGAGCTTATTGCCCATGTATTTTTGAAATGGTTTATACAGCAAGACCAGATTCTATAATTGATGGAGTTTCAGTATATGATGCTAGACTAAAAATGGGAGAAATACTTTATAGAGAAAATCCTGTTAAGGCAGATATAGTTGTTGGCTCTCCAGATTCAGGTCTTATTGCTGCTATTGGATTTGCCAAGGCTAGTGGAATAGAATATGAAAATGCCATCGTTAGAAATAAATATATAGGAAGAACTTTCATCCTACCAACAGATGATATGAGAAAAAAAGATATAAAAATTAAACTTAATCCGATTAAGAAATTTTTAAAGGGAAAGGATGTAGTTCTTGTTGATGACTCTATAGTAAGAGGAAATACTATAAAAAGAGTTATAGAAATATTAAAGGATTCAGGAGTCAATAAAATTCATATAAGAATAGCATCTCCTCCAGTAATTAATTCTGGTTCTTTAACCTTTGATATTCCAAAAGAAGAAGAACTTATTTCTCATGACAGAAGCATTGAAGAAGTTAGAAAACTAATAGGTGCCGATTCTTTAGGATATATTAGTTTAGAAGGCTTACGTGAAGCTTGCGGTAATAAAAATTACTATGAAAAATGTTTTGGGGGCAATGACCCATTTAAGGAGTAAGATAAATGTCAATTAATTATAAAGATGCTGGCGTTGATGTAGCAGCCGGTCAAGAAGAAGTTAAACTAATTAAAACTATTGTTGAAAAAACTCACGATTCTAATGTACTTTCAGCTATTGGAGGTTTTTCAGGTCTTTATGATATAAATTTCAAAAATATCGAAGAACCTGTTTTAGCTTCAGGAACTGATGGAGTAGGAACTAAGGTAATAATAGCTCAAAAGATGAAAAAAAATGACACTATTGGCATAGATTGTGTAGCAATGTGTGTAAATGATATTTTGTGCCAAGGTGCTAAACCTTTATTTTTCCTTGACTATATTGGAGCTGGTAAACTTGTGCCTGAAAAAATGGCAGAAATTGTTAAGGGTGTAAGTTTAGGATGTAAGATTGCTGGAGCTTCTTTAATTGGTGGAGAAACTGCAGAAATGCCAGGTGTTTATAACATTGACGATTATGATTTAGCAGGCTTTGCAGTAGGAATTGTTGATAAGAAAAAAATTATAGATAAATCTTTAATAAAAGAAGGGGATATTCTTTTTGGACTATCCTCTTCAGGCATACATTCAAATGGTTATTCACTGGTTAGAAAAATTGTATTTGAAGAAAATAACTTTTCCCTAGATCAAAAATTTCAAGGACTAGAAAAAAACTTAGGTCAAACTTTATTGGAACCGACAAAAATTTATGTTAAAGAGATGCTACCCCTTGTGGAAGAAGGTCTAATTCATGGAATGTGCCATATCACAGGTGGAGGTTTCTACGAAAATGTGCCGCGTATGATTCCAAATGGATTTTGTGCAAAAGTTGATTTAAGTAAAGTTAAAAGACCTCAAATTTTTAATTTATTACAAGAATGGGGAAATCTTAAATTAGAAGATATGTATGGAACTTTTAATATGGGTATAGGTCTAATTTTTGCAGTGGATAAAAATGATGAAAAGAAAGTAATGGATCATTTTAAAGATTATGATTCAATTTATAAAGTTGGTAGTGTAGTAAAAGGGGATAATAAGATTGACCTCAAATATTAATATTGCAGTTTTTATTTCAGGTGGCGGCACTAATCTTGCCGCCTTAATAGAAGGACAAGACAAAAACGTTTTTAAGGGTAAAATTAAGCTTGTTTTATCTAACAAAAAAAGTGCCTACGGCTTAGTTAGAGCTCAAAATGCAGGCATAAAAAATATTGTAGAAAAAGATAATGAAAAAATCCTTAAAATTTTACAAGATGAAGATATTGATTTAATAGTCTTAGCGGGCTATTTAAAAATTTTACCAGATTTTATTATTAAAAACTTTGAGAATAGGATTATTAATATCCATCCTTCTCTAATACCATCTTTTTGTGGAGATGGTTTTTATGGTATAAAGGTTCATGAAAAAGTTATTGAAAGTGGAGTTAAGCTAACAGGAGCAACTACTCATTTTGTTACGGCTGAAACTGACATGGGACCGATCATTATGCAAGAAGCTGTAAAGGTTAATTTTGAAGATAGTCCAGAAGTTTTACAAAAAAGAGTTTTGGAAGTTGAACATAGAATTTTAGTAGAAAGTGTAAGACTTTTTTGCCAAGGGTCTTTAAGAGTTATTGAAAACAGAGTGAAAATAGAAAGGTAGTATTATGAGAGCTTTAATTTCGGTTTATGACAAAGAAAATATTGTAGAATTTGCAAGAGAACTTGTAGCTTTAGATTGGGAAATTATCTCTACTGGAGGGACATTTAAAACACTAAAAGAAAATAATATTCCTGTTAAAGAAGTTGAAGAAGTAACAGGACAAAGAGAGATATTATCAGGCAGAGTAAAAACCCTTCATCCTAAAATTCATGGTGGTATTTTATTCAGAAGAGATAATAAAGACGATAAAAAAACTATAGAAGAAGAACAAATAAAGCCAATTGATATGATAGTTAATAATCTTTATCCCTTTGAAAATTGTCTTAGAGAAGGTAAAGACCATGAAACTTTAATAGAAAACATAGATATAGGTGGTCCATCAATGATTAGGGCTGCAGCAAAAAATTATAAGGATGTACTTATTGTTACAGAACCGTCAGATTATAAGAGCATAATAGAAGCTCTAAAAGAGAATAAAATTGATATGACTTTTAGAGAAACATTAGCCAGAAAAGCTTTTTCATTAACTGCTCATTATGACTCAGTTATCTGTAATTATTTTCAAGAAAAAGCAGAAGAAAAATTTCCAAAATATATTAATAAATCATATACCTTCTCAAATAAGTTGAGATATGGAGAAAATTCTCATCAAGAGGCAGCTTATTACCAAGGTAAGATTTATGCACCATATAAAAAATTACATGGCAAAGAAATTTCCTACAATAATCTTTATGATATGTTTGCAGCAGTTAAAGCAGCTCGTGAATTTGATGAGATAACAGTTGTTGCAGTAAAACATACTAATCCTTGTGGCATAGGAAGTGGAAAAAGTGTTAAGGAAGCTTTTATAAAAGCAAGAGATTGTGATGATGAATCAATTTTTGGTGGTATCATTGCAATAAATAATATTGTAGATAAAGAAGCAGCCGAACTTTTGCATGAAATTTTCTTGGAAATTATTGTAGCACAAGGCTTTACTCCTGAAGCTCTTGAAATCTTGGAAAAGAAGAAAAATATAAGACTTATTGAGCTTAAAGATTTCAATAACTTTGAATTAGACACATCTTCTAAAGAAGTTTTAAATGGGATAATTGTTCAAGATTATGATGATATTTTATTAGATGAAGATAAGTTGCAAATTGTTTCAAAAAATAAACCCACAGAAAAAGAAATGGAAGATTTGAAATTTGCCTTTAAGTGTGTAAAATATACTGCTTCAAATTCAATAGTAATTGCAAAAGATGGAGCAAGTCTTGGGATAGGTCAAGGACAAACAAAGAGATCTTGGGCAGTTGAGGAAGCAATTGAAAGGGCTGGAGAAAAAATTAAGGGAGCAGTTTGTGCATCTGATGGATTTTTCTTTAGAGATACTATGGAACTTTTAAATAAGGCTGGAGTAAGGGCTATTATACAGCCAGGAGGTTCTGTAAAAGACAAGGAAGTAATTGAATATGCAGATGAACACGAAATGGCAATAATTTTTACAGGAATCAGACATTTTAGACACTAGGAGGAATATGAAAGTATTAATTATTGGAACAGGCGGAAGAGAAAATGCTCTTGCTTGGAAAATTTCTAAATCAAAAAATATAGATAAGATTTATATGGCAAAGGGCAACGGAGGAAGTCAAGATTTTGCTACAAATGTTGATATTTCCCCTACAGATATTGATGGACTATTAGATTTTGCCAAAAAAGAAAAAATTGATTTAACAGTTGTGGGTCCTGAAGATCCACTTTGTGCAGGAATTGTAGATAAATTCAAAGAAAATAATTTGAAAATTTTCGGACCCGATAAAGCTTGTGCAAGGTTTGAAGGGTCAAAAGAATTCACCAAGAAATTTTTGGAAAAATATAATATCCCTACTGCAAAATATAAATCTTTCATAGATTATGACGGTGCAAAAAATTCTCTAGGAGAATTTTCCTATCCCTTAGTTATTAAGGCTGACGGTTTGTGCTTAGGTAAAGGTGTATTTATATGCCAAGATAAAAAAGAAGCATTGGAATCTCTGGAAAAAATTTTTATAGATAAAATATTTAAAGACCAAGGAAAAAAAGTAGTAATAGAAGAATATCTAAAGGGTTTTGAAGCATCGCTATTGTGCATAGTTTCAAATAATAAACTCTTCCCATTACAAACTTGCAAGGACCATAAGCAAATATTTGACGGCAACGTGGGACCAAATACAGGGGGAGTTGGCACATATTCGCCAGGCGATAAATTTTCACAAAAAACCGAGGAAGAGATAAGAAAGATTTTAAAAGGCATAGAAATAGGATTTAATAAAGAAAAAATATCCTACTATGGAATTTTATTTATTGGTTTTATGATTGAAAATGATATTCCAAAAGTCTTGGAATTTAATGTGCGTTTTGGAGATCCGGAAACAGAAGTATTGATGCCAAGATTAAAAGGCGATTTACTGGAAATTATGATGAAAACTTTAGATAATACCTTAAGTGAAGATGATATAAAGTGGAAAGATGAGGTTTCTTTAACAACAATTTTATGTTCAGGAGGTTATCCCAGCTCCTATCAAAAAGGTAAAGAAATTACAGGACTTGATAAAGTTGATGGAGATGTAATTATTTTCCATAATGGAACAGTAAAAAAAGATGGAAAGTATTATACTGATGGTGGAAGAGTTTTATCAGTAACAAGCCTTGGAAAAGATTTAATAGAAGCAAGGAAAAAAGTATATAAAAATATTGAAAAAATAAATTTTCAAGATATGTACTACAGAAAAGACATAGGCTTAATATAAATTAATAATAAAATGTCATAGTGATAGGCTATGGCATTTTTTAAACGGAGAAATGGTTTGTAAATAAATTAGAAAGATAAATTTAATACAAAAAAGTTAACACAATAAATTGTTGTTTAAATAATATTTTTATGGTATTGTATAAACACAAAGGTTTTGTTGCATATAGGAGGTTATAATTAATAAAAATATAATTAAAAAAACTGAGTATAATGATGGCAATTTCTTTTATTTTTATTACAATGCAAACATTTGCATGTAATATTAATAGCTGTGCTAATGATATTACAAAAGAAGGGATGGAGATTCAAGAAAGTAAAATTATTGATACTTCAATAAATCTTAGAGGATTTGACGATGATGTTATATATGGCTATAGGACAACTCTAAGACAATCATATCCAAATTTCGCTAAAGAAATAAGAGGGTTTGAAATAGTTAGAAATGGTTTAAGGTTTAGAGGAACCTTATATTTTCAATATTCAGGAGGAACTCCAGGAGATTACTTTGGCGTTTATGAAGGTGACCTTTATTTTGCGGGACGTGCTTAAATTTTAGAGGATTTTAAATTATAGTAACAAATAATCATAATGTAGCAAGACCTTTAATTTATATATTTAAATTTATAAAGTGGAGTGATTAAATGAAAAGAAATTTAAAAATTTTGTGCGGGATTCTAATATTTATTTTATTAAGCTTTGTAGCTTGCAACAAAGCTCCAGCTAATGAAAAAAAGCCTGAAGTAGGAAAAAATGAAACAGAAGTTGTACAGGAAAATCCTAAGAATAATTCTTCGGTAAATGTAGAAGAAAATAATCTGAAAAACGAAACTAAAGACCAGGCACAAACCAGCACAAATCAAAATGTAAAAGTGGAAGAAGACGAAACGGATTTAAGTTCTGTTGATATGGAAAAAGAGAAATTTATAAATTATAAGGACGCGGGTTTTACTAAAGAAGAAAATGATAGTTTTAAAGAATCAGATGATGGGAAAAAACTTGAAAACTTTAAGATTAATTTCAGAAAAGATGACTTTGACTTTAGACAAATAGTTAAAGATTATGAATATAAGTATAAGGATAAAACTTACAGAGGAGATTTAACAATTCTTCTTACAGGCGGAGGAGAAGGAGATTATTTTGCTACTTATACTGGAGTTTTAGAAGAAGTTTAAAAAATATTGAGGGTGGTGCTTTAGTGCTACCCTTTTATAGACTGAATTTTTACCATAATATATAACTTTAATTAGAAACAAAAAACTTATTTTAAAAATATTGAAAAAGTTTAGAAATTTAACCTAATAAGTAATTAAATGTATCAGCTCATAATTTTAAGTGGCTGATTTTTTTTAATTTTTAGGAATAAAAAAGTTATTAAAAATCTATTGACATAGTTATTAAAACAATATAAACTATTTAAAGAAATTAAATAAAACAATTATAAAAAGGAGAATAATTATGACTTTTGATAAAATTAAAAATATTATTGTAGAAAATTTAGGAGTTAGCCCTGAAGAAGTTAAGCTCGACTCGCTTCTTTCTGATGATTTAGGAGCTGATTCTTTGGATGCTGTCGAAATTTCTATGGCTATTGAAGAAGAATTTGGTATAGATATTCCTGATGAAGTTTTGGAAAAGTTTAAAAAAGTTTCAGATATAGTAAACTTCGTAGATAAAGAAAATGAATAATTTTGACACTATCTTTGATAAATTTATAAATTCAAATTTGTCAAAATTAAAATTTAAAGATAATAATTTTGAACTTTTTTTAGAAAAGGGTGGAGAAAAAGCGGAAATTGAAATAAAAAATTCAAAGACACCTTTAAAAGAAAATCATGAAAAGACTTTTGAAGAGATACGTTCTCCAATTGTCGGTGTTATTTATTTATCACAGGGACAGGGTAAGGAAAATTATGTTTCACTAAATTCCAAGGTTAAGAAGGGTCAAGTTTTATGTATCCTAGAAGCAATGAAAGTTTTTAACGAGCTTAAGGCACCCTTTGATGGAATTATAAGAAAAATTAACTTCAATAGCGAAGACTTGGTTGGTCAGGGAGATGTAATTTTTGAGATGGAAAAATGTTAAAAAAAGTATTAATTGCAAATAGGGGAGAAATTGCCCTGAGAATTATTAGAGCTTGCCATGAAATGGGAATCAAAACTTGCGCAGTTTATTCCAAGGCAGATGAAAATTCATTGTTTGTAAAACTAGCTGATGAAAGTTATTCAATTGGCGAGGCTTTGCCGGCTAAATCATATTTAAATGTTGATAAAATTTTGACTGTGGCAAAGGCAAGAAATTGTGATGGTATTCATCCAGGCTATGGATTTTTATCAGAATCATATTATTTTGCAAATCTTGTCAGGAAAAATAAAATCAAATTTATAGGACCGGACCCAGAAACTATTAAAAATATGGGCAATAAATCTCTTGCTATAAAAACAATGAGAGAAAATGGAGTGCCAACAGTTCCTGGTTCTGATGGGAATGTAAAAAGTGTTGAAGAGGCTATAAAAATAGCCGAAAAAATTTCTTATCCCTTGCTTTTAAAGGCATCTAGTGGCGGTGGTGGCAAAGGAATAAGAAGGGTAGATTCTAGGGAAGAATTGGTGGAAAAATTTCCTCTAGTTAAAATGGAAGCTAAGGCATCTTTTAAAGATGATTCAATATACATGGAAAAATTAATAGAAAATCCTCGACATATAGAAGTCCAAATACTTTGTGATGATTTTTCTAATATTTTATGTTTAGGTGAAAGAAACTGCTCTATACAAAGAGAAAATCAAAAAATGATTGAGGAATCTCCATCACCTGGCATATCCCAAGGCTTGAGAGAAAAATTATATGATGCAGCAAGAAAATCTGCCAAGGCTTGTGCATATAAAAATGCTGGGACTGTGGAATTTTTAGTAGATAAAGATGAAAATTTTTATTTTTTAGAGATGAATACAAGAATCCAAGTTGAGCATCCGATTACAGAAATGGTTACAGGTGTTGATTTAGTCAAGAGCCAACTTAAAATAGCATCTGGTCTTGATATAAAAAATTTAAAAGTTGAACTTAAGGGTCATGCTATAGAAGCAAGAATTATAGCTAAAGACCCCCTAAATAATTTTTCAGTTTCCTGCGGACGAGTAAATTTTTTTCATGAGCCTGGGGGAGTTGATACAAGATTTGATTCAGATTTATTTACTGGATCAGAAATTTCACCTTATTATGATTCTATGGTCGGTAAATTAATTGTCAAGGATAGGACAAGAACTTTAGCTATAAAAAAACTTAGGAGGGCCTTGGAAGAAACCTTCGTTTCTGGAATTTCAACAAATATCTGGTACTTATACACAATTTGCCACGATTTTTCCTTTATTAAAGGTAATTATGATACGTCCTTTATAAAAAATAATGAAGAAAATATATTAAAAATAATGAGGTCTTACTATGACAAGTTTTTGGAATAATAGAAAAAAACTTTTAGCTGATATAAGGTCTGGAAGAAATTTGGCAAAGATTAAGGCTAGAGGTAAAAAAATCCGAAAATGTCCCATCTGCAACAAGTATATATCAGAGGAAGAATTAGAAAAAAATTCCTACATTTGCAAATGCGGTGGATATTTTCCCATTCCAGCCTTAAAAAGAATTGATGAAATTATGGATGCCTCCTATGAAGTCATTGATTTTGATATTTCATTTTCAAATAAAATAAATTATCCCAATTATGATAGAAAATATTTAAACGCTCATATAAGAACTGGTTTAAAGGAAGCTGTGGTACTAGCAAAAGGGAAAATTTTATCCTATCCTTGCCTTGTTTTTGCCATGGAAAAAGAATTTTTCATGGGTTCAATGGCATTAAATACAGGTAAAATTATCAGAAAAGCCATTGAAATCGCACAAGAAAACTCCCTTCCTTTGATTTCCTTCGCCCTAAGTGGGGGTGCAAGAATGCAGGAGGGGATTTTTTCTCTTATGCAGATGGCAAATACTGTCAACGCTTTATCAAAATTTTTGCAAAAAAATTTATACATTTCAGTTTTGACAAATCCCACAATGGGTGGTGTAACGGCAAGTTTTGCAAGCCTAGGCGATATAATCATTGCTGAAAAGGATGCTCATATTGGTTTTTCAGGTCCAAGAGTTATAGAAAAAACTTTAAATATTAAATTATCTGAGGATTTTCAAAGTGCTGAGCTTCTTTTAGAAAATGGTTTTGTAGATGAAATTTTATGTAGAAAAGAAATACGTCAATATTTAGGAAAAATTTTATCATTTCATGAGGATATGTATGGCAATTAAAGATATATTTGAAAATTATTACAGAAAATTAAATAAAGATATAGATATGAAAAGCTACAAAAAATATATGGAAAATAAAATTTCTAATATTTCCATCAGTCCGACTGATAGGCTCTATCTTGCTAGAGAAAAAAACAGACCAACATCTATAGATTTTTTAGATAATATTTTAGAGGATAAGCTGATTTTTAAAGGCGACCGTATAGGTGGAGAAGACTCTTCAATAATTTCTGGAATAGGTAGAATAAAAGACTTAAATATTTCTTTCGTAGCTATAGAAAAAGGAAAAACTTTTCAGGAAAAAGTAGAAAACAATTTTGGTATGGTTAGCCCTGAAGGTTTCAGAAAAGCTATAAGAATTTTTAAAGAAGCAGAAAAATTTAATAGACCTGTACTAACAATAATTGATACTCCAGGAGCTAATCCCTCACCAAAATCAGAAGAAAATGGTCAATCTCAACAAATTGCCAATTCTCTTTTAACGATGTCTTCTTTAAAAGTTCCTATAATTTCAATAATTATTTCTGAAGGATATTCCGGAGGAGCCTTATCTTTAAGTCTTTGTGATTATTTAATTATGCTTGAAAATGCAATATTTTCCATTCTTTCACCTGAGGGTTTCGGTTCAATAATTTTTAGAGATTCAAGTAAAGTAGAAGAAGCTGCAAAACTTTTAAAATTTACTGCAAAGGATATGAAAGATTTTGACATCTGTCAGGAAATAATTCCGGAGAAAATTGATCCATCTTATGAGTATTATAAAGAAATTTTTTCTTATTTACAAAAAGATGTATATGAAAAATTTAAAGATTTACAAAAATTTTCATCAGTAGAATTAATAGAAAAAAGACACGAGAGGTATATGAATTGGGATTAATTATAGAAAAAGCTTCAAAAATTGATTTAGAGGATAAAAGAGATAATGTTTATTTTGAAAAAAGACTGGATACTACAGATGAGTGGATAAGAAAAAGAACAGGAATAAAAGAAAGATTTATATCCCATACGCCTCTTTCTGAAATGGCTACAGATGTGGCTTTTAAATTAAACTTAAGTCAGGAAGAGAAAGAAAGAATAAAAATACTTATAGTTTCAACTATTGGTGGGGACTATATTGTTCCATCTTTAGCTTCTTATGTTCATGGAAAATTATCTCTTCCACAGGAAGTTTTAGCCTTTGATATAAATATGGCTTGTTCAGGTTTTGTTGGAGCAAGCATCTTATGCGAAACTTATCTCAAAGAAAATGAGCTAGCTCTTGTAATTGGAGCTGAAAAATTATCAGATTTTACAGATATGGCAGATAGGTCTACTGCGATAATTTTTGCCGATGGTGCAGGAGCAGTTTTGTATAAAAAGGATTCATCAAAATTTTATAAGGACTTAGGGACAATTTTTGATAGTAAAAATTTGACTTTAAAAAGAAATTCTTATTTAAAAATGAATGGTAGGGAAGTTTTTAAATTTGCTATCAATGAAGTTCCCAAGTCTATAAAGAAACTTTTGCAAGAATCATGCCTAAAAGATGAGGATATAGATATATTTTTACTTCATCAGGCAAATGAGAGAATAAAAAATTCAGTAGAGAAACATTTTAAAGGATATTTTTATTCAAACATAGAAACAATGGGCAATACATCTTCGGCTTCTGTGGCAATGAGCCTGGGAGATTTGTATGAAAAAAATAGATTAAAGGACAAAAAAATTCTTCTCTGCGGTTTTGGAGGAGGATTAAATTATCAAACGTGTATAGTTAGGGGTTAAAATGAATTTAGAAAAAATTTTGAATATAAAATATCCCTTTATTCAGGGAGGGATGGCAAATATTTCTAAGGGAAAGTTTGCAGCAAGCGTATCTGAAGCTGGTGGATTAGGTTTAATAGGTACAGGTGGGATGAGCCCAGAAGATCTGCTTAAAGAAATAAAAATCGCAAAAGAAAATACAGATAAATTATTTGGAGTTAATCTTCTTTTGCTAAATCCTCAAGTTGATGCCTTGGTTGATATTGTGATTTCACAAGGAATAAAATTTCTAACTACAGGAGCAGGAAACCCTGGCAAATATATGAAAAGATTTAAAGAAAATAAGATCAAAGTGTTTCCAATAGTATCATCCATAGCCCTTGCAAAAAGAATGGAAAAATTAGGTGCTGATGGAATAATTGTTGAAGGTGAGGAGGCGGCTGGCCACATAGGAGATATTTCAACAATGGTACTTCTGCCTCAAGTAGCACAAGCAGTAAATATTCCTGTAGTAGCAGCCGGTGGTATAGGATCAGGTAGGCAAATTTTTGCTGCGGAAGTTTTAGGAGCAAGTGGAATTCAGTTTGGCACAAGTTTACTAGCAACTTTTGAATGTCCAATCCACCAAAATTATAAGGAAAAAATAATAAAATCAAAATCTTCTAACATAACAGTTATAGGACTGACAAATGCTTATAAAACAAGAGTAATAAAAAATAAGATGGCAAGGACTTATCTTGAAATTGAAAAAACAAATAAAGATAAACTTGCTCTAGAAAAACTTACCTTAGGAGCCTTGAAAAAAGCAGTTGAGGTTGGTGATATGGAAAATGGGTCAATTATGGCAGGAGAAGTTGTCGGGCAAATAAATGAAATACTCTCTATCAAGGACTTATTTGAAAAATTTTACCATGAATATAAAGAAGTTCGAGAATTTTATGAGAATAGAAGATAAGGTAAAAATACCAATAATCCAGGGAGGAATGGGAGTAGGAATTTCTCTTTCAAAACTTGCAGGAAGTGTTGCATCATTAGGCGGCATTGGAACAATTTCAGCAGCTGATATTGGCTTTAAAGAAAAAGATTTTTTTAAAAACAGAAAGACTGCTAACTATAGGGCAATTTTTCAGGAAGTTAAAAAAGCTAAAGAAATTTCTAAAGGCAAAGGTATTATTGCCATGAATATTATGTATGCGAGCTTTGATTACGATGAGATTGTAAAAAAATCAATTGAAGCTGGTGTAGATTTGATAGTTTCTGGAGCAGGACTTCCTTTAAATTTAGCCGAGCTGGCAAAGGGAAAAAATGTCCTAATTGGTCCTATTGTTTCATCTCTAAGGGCATTAAAAATAATTTTAAAGAGATGGAAAAAAATTGATAAAGTTCCAGATCTAATAATTGTAGAAGGCCCTTTAGCTGGTGGCCATCTCGGCTTTAAAGATGTAAATAAAGCTAAAAGCCTAAGAGAAATTACAAAAGAAATTTTAGATTATTTAAAAGAAGAAAATTTACCCATCAAAGTTTTTCCGGCGGGTGGTATAAGAAATAAAGAAGAAGTCCAAGAATTTTTATCAATGGGAGCTTATGGAGTTCAAGTTGCAACACCCTTTATAGCAAGCTACCAGTGTGATGCTCATGAAAATTTCAAAAAAGAAATCATAAGGGCAAGAGATGAAGATTTGGCAATAATAAATTCTCCCGTAGGCATGCCTGCAAGGGCAATAAAAAATAAGTTTCTTTATGATATAGAAAAAGAAAATATCAAGAAAAGAAATATTTCTTGCATAAGATGTATAAAAACTTGCGATTCAATAAATATGAAATATTGTATTTCAGAATATCTAATAAAATCTGTCCTAGGCTTTGAGGGACTTGTATTTTCTGGAGCAAGAATAGATCAAATAAATAAAATTAGAAATGTAAAAGAAATTATAGGAGATTATTTTAATATATGAAAGCACTACTATTTGCTGGTCAAGGCTCACAAATAATAAACATGGGTCTTGATTTTTATGAAAATTCTAAAGAGGCAAGAAGTTTTATTGATAATTTAAAAGAAAAAGATGAAATTTTAAAAGTTTTTAATATGGATGAAAAAAAACTTAAAGAAACAAAAAACACCCAGCTTGCCCTTATAGGTTTCCAAACAATGGTATCTTTTTTGCTAAGAGATATAGATTTTGATGGCTTTTCTGGTTTATCTATTGGGGAATACTCTGCCCTTTATAAGTCAGATGTAATAAGCATAGAAGATACAATTAAAATTGCAAAATATAGGGGGCAAAGGATGCAGGAAGTTTCCAAAAAACTTGATACATCAATGTATGCCTTGATGACAAATAATTATATCCTTGTAGAAGAAGTTTTAAAAAAATTAAGTACAAAAGAAAATTTTGGACAAATTTCAAACATCAATACTGATGGACAGATAGTAATTTCTGGGTCTAAGGATATTTTGCAGGAAGCAGTAAAAATATTTAAAGATAGGGGAATTAGATCTATTTCCCTAAAAGTTTCAGGACCTTTCCACACATCTTATATGGATCCAGTAAAAGAAGATTTGCGAGATTTTTTTGAAAATATTGAATTTAAACCACCCAAAAAAAGTCTTTACCTAAACCTAAGCGGACAAAAATATAAGGGTGGAGATTTAAAAGAAATAATGGCTTTTCAAGTAGCAAGCCCAGTAAAATTTAAAAGTATAATTGAAAATATGATAAATGATGGAATTGATACCTTTGTAGAGATAGGATTTTATAATGTTCTTTCAAAGTTTGTCAAAAAAATTAATAAAAACGTAAAGACTTATGCTATATCAACTTACAAGTCTTATGAAGAATTTAGGAGTAAATATGAATAAAGTAGCCCTGATCACGGGAGCAAGTGGCAAGATTGGTCTAGCTTGTGCTAGAAAATTTAAAGAAGAAAATTATAAGCTTGCACTGGCTTATAGAAGTGAAGAAAAATTAATAAATTTATGTGAATTTAAAGATGATAAGGATGTAATATTCCTTAGAGGTGACTTAAGAAATTCATCCGATTGTAAAAATATTGTAGAAAAAACCATTGAAAAATTTGGTCAGATTCATGTCCTTATTAATAATGCTGGAGTCACAAGAGATAAACTTCTATTGACAATGAAAGATGAAGATTTTTCCTATGTTATAGAAAGCAATTTATATTCAGCCTTTTATATGTGTAAATATGTCTTGAAAAATATGATAAAAAATAAATATGGAAAGATTATAAATATTTCCTCTGTGGTAGCATTAAGAGGTAATATTGGTCAGGCAAATTATGCAGCATCAAAAGCAGGACTTTTGGGTCTAACAAAATCTTTAAGTGCAGAAGTTGCATCAAGAAATATAAATGTAAATGCCATATGTCCAGGCTTTATAAAAAGTCAGATGACACAGGGCTTAGAAGATAAATATGTAGATAAAATTTCAGCAAAAAGATTGGGAGAAGCAAAAGATGTTGCAAGTCTTGCATATTTTTTAGCAAGCTCAGATTCCTCTTATATTCATGGACAAGAAATTGTAGTTGATGGAGGCTTATTATGAATAGAGTCGTAGTTACTGGAATTGGTTTTATATCTCCCTTGGGAAATACCATAGATAAGCTTACAAAAAATTTAAAAATAGGCAAGAATGCTTTAAATGAAATTTCATTCTTCGATAACAAAAATTCTAAAGTAAAATTTGCATGCCAAGCTGATATAAATCTTGAAGATTTTTTTTCAAAAAAAGAATTGAGAAGGATGGATAGGGTCAGTGCCTTTGGCATTTTGGCAGCTAGAGATGCATTAAAAGATAGTAAACTTTCAAAAGAAGAAATAAAAAACGCATCAATAATTATAGGGACAGGAATTGGTGGACTTACAACAATAGAGGAAGAAAGCGAGAAAGCAAATACCAAGGGATATGAAAAAATTTCTCCATTTTTTATTCCAAAGTCAATAGCAAATATAACATCTGCCATGATAGCAATAGATTTAGGTCTTCATGGATACTCCTCCACAAGTGTAACAGCATGCGCTTCATCACTAACAGCAATTTTAGATGCTTACAGGCATATAAAAGATGGTTACAATAATATAGTTATAGTTGGTGGCAGCGAAGCATCTATTAATAGATTAGGAATTTTTGGTTTTGAATCAATGAAAGCTTTAAGCACTTCAGATGATATAAATAGAGCCTCTATCCCCTTCGATAAAGAACGACAAGGATTTGTAATGGGAGAGGGAGCAGGAATTTTAGTTTTAGAAGAATATAAGCAAGCTAAAAAAAGAAAGGCAAAAATTTATGGGGAAATTATAGGAGCAGGAGCAACAACAGATGCCTATCATATAACTGCTCCCTTAGAAAGTGGAGAATTTGCCAAAAGAGCCATGGAAGATGCCTTAGCTTCAGCTAAAATTGATGCCACAAAAATTGAATATATAAATGCTCACGGAACTTCAACTAAGTTAAACGACAAAGTAGAAAGTAAAATTTATAAAGAATTTTTTACTCATGCAAATATTTCCTCCACAAAATCAATGACAGGTCATCTCTTAGGTGCAAGCGGAGCCTTAGAAGCAATAATTTCTTTAATAGCCTTGAATAATAATTTCATTCCTCCGACAATTAATTATAAAGAAAAAGATGATGAGTGCCCAATAAATATAAATACCAAAGCCCTAGACAAAAATTTGACCTATGTAATGACAAATTCACTTGGTTTTGGCGGTCATAATGTTTCAGTAATTTTTAAGAAGGTAAAAGATGAAATATGAAATAGAAGAAATTTTAAAAATTCTTCCCCACAAATATCCTTTTGTATTAATAGATAAAATAATAGATGGTGAAGAAGGTAAATGGGCATTAGGGGTAAAAAATCTCACATACAATGAAGAATTTTTTCAGGGACATTTTCCAGATAGACCCATAATGCCAGGGGTTTTAATAATAGAAGCCTGTGCACAAACAGGAGCAATTGCAATTTTATCAGCAAATAAAAATAAACTTGCAGTCTTTACGTCTATAAAAAATGCAAAATTTAAAAGCCAGTTGAAGCCAGGCGACACAGCATATATAAAAACTCAGCTTGTAAAAGAAAAATTAAATATTGGCATAGCAAAATCACAAGTAAAAGTAGAAGATAGGATAGTAGCCACTTGCGAATTTTCCTTTGCCCTTATAGATAAATAAAAAAGTTTAAAAATTCATATTATATTTTACTTTAGTAACATTTAAACTTGAAATTTAATGTACTTTTATTATGAGTAAATTGTCCAATTCTATTTTTCTATATATTTTTATAGATATTATAGACCATTGTTAAAAATAAAATATAATTATTAATTATAGACTAAAATTTTATCCTACTATATAATTACAAGGAAAGTGCTAATATTTATGATTATCACTATTTATAAGTATGGTAGAGAAATTCTAAATTTATTGTTTTTGATAAGTTTTACTTTATTTATAAATTATTTTGTGCATAAAAATAATAACAAGTTTTAAAATATAGAATATTTTCTTTAGCACTTTAAAAAATATGGAAAAATATTATAAATTATTAAAATTCTATAAAAATTGCAGGTGTAAAATGAGTTTTGAAATAAAAGGAATAGAAAATTTAAATAATGAAGAAAGATTAAAATATATGGTGAGTTTTGCCAAAGCAACAATAGAAATTGAAAGTGATTTTGTAGCAATGATGGCAAATTTGTCTTCAGTAATAATGGCAACAATAAAAGATCTTAATTGGGCAGGATTTTATATAGTTCGTAAAGACCAGTTAGTTCTTGGACCTTTTCAAGGATTGCCAGCTTGCACTAGACTAAAAGATAAGGGTGTATGTGTAAGTGCTTGGCAAAATAAGTCTATTATAAGAGTCAAAAACGTGCATGAATTTAAGGATCATGTAGCTTGTGACAGTGCATCAAATTCTGAAATGGTTCTTCCTATAAAAATACATGGAGAGGTGATTGCGGTTTTGGATCTAGACTCGCCAAAAATTGCAAGATTTGGAGAAGTTGAAGAAAAATATTTTGCAGACTTAGTAAAACTTATGGAAGACCAATTAGAAAAAACATATGAAGAATTAAAAAATAATTAATTTTGGATTAAGCATTTATATAATTTAATATAATTACTACAGGTTTTTATTAAAAAATTTTTCTTGTTTATATTAACTCTGTGTGAATTTCAATTGACAAAAATTTATCATAGTTATATTATGGTAGAGGTTAGGCGATTTTTTGTCTAAGAAAAATGTTAATGGAGTGTGAATATGAAAAAGAAAGTTAATTTTTTTGATAGTCTTGTTTTTAAATTAATTATTGCAATAATTATAGGTATTTTTCTTGGGCAGAATATCAATGAGAATTTAGTAGGAGTTGTTGATGCCATAAAAAGAATATTAGGAGATTTTATTGGCTATATGGTTCCTCTAATAATACTTGGTTTTATTTCACCTTCTATTGTTAGTTTGAAAGATTCAGCAGGAAAGATTTTATCTGTAACTTTAGCTATTTGTTATATATCCTCAGTTGGAGCTGCTACTATGTCTTTATTTGCAGGAAGAATTATTATTCCTCATTTAAATATTGCTGAAAATGTAGTAAGTGCTAATGAACTTCCTAAAGCTATTTTTAATCTTGAAATAGCACCTATTATGCCTGTAATGACTGCTCTTATAACATCAGTCTTGATTGGACTGAGCGTCTTATGGACAAACTCAAAAACTTGGGAGAATCTTCTTTTGGAATTTAATAAGATTGTTTTAGCTATGGTTGATAAAGTCGTTATTAGATTTTTGCCTTTTTATATTGGTCTGACTTTTACCGAACTTTCTTATGAAGGTGTAGTTATACATGAACTTCCAGTATTTTTAAAGATAATTTTAATTGTTATAGTTGGTCATTTTATTTGGATGGGGCTTCTATATTCTATTGGAGGTTTTATTTCTAAGGTAAAACCTAAAGAAGTTTTTAAACATTATGGTCCGGCTTATTTTACAGCAGTGGGAACAATGTCTAGTGCGGCAACTCTTCCTGTAGCTTTAAAATGTGCCAGAAAATCTAAGGTTTTAGATGCTCAGATAAGAGATTTTGTCATACCTATTTGTGCTAATACACATCTGTGCGGCTCAGTTTTAACAGAAACTTTTTTTGTTATGACTGTATCTCAAATTCTTTATGGCGCTATGCCTAAAATTCCTACCATGATTTTATTTATTTTGCTTTTGGGTATTTTTGCAATTGCAGCTCCTGGAGTTCCAGGAGGGACTGTTGTAGCATCTCTTGGTTTGATTACTAGCGTTTTAGGTTTTAACGATACAGGCACAGCCCTTATGTTGTCAATTTTTGCCCTTCAAGATTCTTTTGGAACTGCTTGTAATATAACTGGAGATGGAGCTATCGCTCTTATTGTTACAGGTATTTTTAAAAAAGTTCCGGGGAAAAATGAAGATTCTATAAATGTGTAAAAGAATAATAATTAGTTAATTGGAAACTTGCTTTGTTCAAGTTTCTATTTTTTTATTTGACAAAATGAAAAATGAGTAATATTATAAGTGGGAATTCGCAAAAGAAGGAAAGTGGATGATATGATTATTGATTACAGAAGAGAAAATATGGCTGAATCTTTCCGATTGGCAGTTTTATTGACATTAACGGGTGGATTCCAAGATGCATATTCATACTTTGCCAGAGGAGGAGTTTTTGCAAATGCCCAAACGGGTAATGTGGTTCTTTTGGCTAAGCAGCTTGTTACAGGAAATCTTGAAGGCACAATAAAATACTTAATTCCTATAGGGGCATTTTTTATAGGAGTTTTTGTAGCTGTTTTTATTGAAGAAAAATTAGCCGATAAGTTAAAATTTAATTGGCGACAAATGATTTTAGGCTTACAAATTCTTATAGTTATTTTTTGTGGCTTTATGCCCGAAAAATATAACAGTATTGTTAATGCACTCTTGTCTTTGTCTTGTTCTATGCAGATTACTGCTTTTAAAAAAATAAAGGGACTTTCTACAAATACCGCTATGTGTGTTGGAAATATTAGAAATGCTAGTGATCACTTGGCAAGGTTTTTATTTTTAAAAGAGAGAGGATTCTTTAAAAATGCTATTCATTATTATACAATTATTTTTGTATTTGCTATTGGCGCAGCTTTTGGTTATACCTGTGTTAGCAAATTTTCTTTAAGAGGTGTTTGGGGAGCTTTGATTTCTTTAATTATTGCTTTTATTCTATTTTTCCTTGAAATTGATGAGGATGAAAGGGAAGAAGATATTGAAGAAGATATTAAAGAAGGAAAGTTAGTTAAGTAAAAATTTTATATTGTTTTAATAAATAAGGGAACTTCAAAAAATGAAGTTCTTTTTTTGTTGCCTTTTAATGATAAAAAAATTAGTGAATTTGCATATTATTTATATATTTTAAAATACCAATAAATTTTTGTATTTTGCTCAATGGCTGACATAAAAACAAAGTTTTATACAATCTATAAAAACATATTGACAAACGAAACTGATGTTTTTAGAATATATTTAAACAAATGTTTGGGAGGTTTTTATGGATATATTACATGTGGATATGAACAGTTTTTATGTTTCTTGCGAACTTATAGACAAGCCAAATTTAAAAAGTCAACCCGTTGCTGTTGGTGGAGATGAAAAGTTAAGACACGGGATAATTCTTGCTAAGACTCCTATGGCAAAAAAGTTTGGAGTTTTAACTGGTGAACCTATATGGCAGGCTAAAAAGAAATGCCCAAATCTTTTAATTTTCCCACCAAATTATGAGAAATACATAAGAATTTCCAAGGCTGCTCAAAAAATTTATTATTCTTATACAAATCAAGTTGAACCTTACGGTATGGATGAGTGTTTTTTAGATATCACGGGAAGTAAAAAACTTTTTGGAAGTCCTGAAAAGATTGCCTTTGAAATTAAGGAAAGAATAAAAACTGAGCTTAAAGTTACCGTTTCTGTGGGTCTGAGTTTTAATAAAGTCTTTGCTAAATTGGCAAGCGATATGAGAAAACCAGATTATTGCACTTTTATATATAAGGAAAATTATAAAAAAATTGTATGGCCTTTGAAGGTTCAGGATATGATAATGATTGGACCTCAAACTACTAAAAAGCTAAATAAAATCAATATAAAAACCCTAGGAGATTTAGCGGAGGCTGACCCTGAAATTTTGAGAAAAAATTTGGGCATTAATGGGATAAAAATTTATAATTGGGCAAATGGTATGGATAATACTAGGGTTAAGGATTATTATCAGATTATTCCAATAAAAAGTATAGGCCGTTCTATAACTTGTAAGGAAGATCTTTTAAATTATGAAGAGGTGAGGGCTGTAATTCAAAAGCTTTGTGAAGATATATCTAAAAGGTTAATAGAGAATAACTATCTGGCAAGGGGTGTTAATGTTGGTTATAGAAAAAATAATTTATCTCACGAGAGTTCAGATGTTTTATTAGATTATCCGTCAAATTCCACCCTGGAAATTTCAGCTAAGGCTATGGATGTTTTTTTGAAAGACTTTACTTTTAAAGATGATGAAAAAATAAGGGCCTTATATATAAGGGCTATAAAGCTTATACAAAATAGAGAGGCTATTCAGGTGGATTTATTTAATGATGTAAAAAAACATTTCAAATACTTAAGTCTGGAAAAAGCTATTTATAATATAAGAAATAGATATGGTAAAAATTCAATAACTTATGGGAATTTGATAGGGGATTTAAAAATGCCTAATGATGGTAGGGAACTTGTGACAATGCCGACTTCGTTTTGGATTTAAGAAAAATAAAGAGAAATTATGTAGATAAGATTAGAGGTTTTTATAAACTGATAAATTTGATGCAATTTTTAAGGTAAATTTTATATAATGAGGCGGCTCTATTTTACTATTATTTGAAAAATATATTAATTTCTGCTAAAATCTTTGATGTTGGTTCGAAACCATCCCAACTAAAAAAAACTAAGGAGGACAATTTAATATGAAAGTCAAAGACTTAGCCAAAAATGCTATATTAATTGCAGTTTATATTTTAGCAGTAAATATAAATCCTATAGGATTTATGGCTATTCAATTTCGTGTAGCTGAAGCACTTTCAGTTATACCATTTTTTAATCGCAAGTTTGTACCTGCCCTTATTATAGGTGGAGCTTTAGCAAACTTATATTCACCACTAGGATTAGTAGATATGGCTGTGGGGGGAGCATGTGCCATTATAACTTATATTTTTAGCAAGTACATCGAAAATAATTATATTAACTCATTTATTTTTGCACTTGCATCAGGCATACTTGTATCTCTAGAATTATATTATACAGCAGGAACACCGTATTTTTTAACAGTTCTAACAGTTGGACTGCCAACACTTGTAATAACTTGCCTTTCAGTTTATATTATTGAGCATACAAATCTTAAAGATATTATAAAAAGAGCATAAAAAAAGCAAGCCTAAGCTTGCCCCAGGTCCTATTATAGGGCCTGTTTTTTATATTCATTAGGAGTTAAGCCTACATACTTTTTGAAAGTTGTAGAGAAGTGAGATTGAGAAGAAAATCCACAATCAAATGAAATAAACTCAAAAGTTTTCTTATCTTCTTCTATTAAAGCCTTAGCTTTGTTTACCCTTTGTAAATTAATATACTCGCAAAATTTATAACCTGTTTTAATTTTAAACAAATGGCATAGGTAATTTCTTGAGATATGTAATTTTGAGGCAACTGATTGAAGAGTAATTTTTTTTGTATAATTTTTATTTATATATTCTAAGGCGATTTCTACAAGTTCATGGTCATTTTCTTTTAAAGCTAAGGAGAAATTGTTAGAGTATCCTATAAGCATTTTTTCTCCTATTGCACGAAGTTTTTCAGGACTATTTTCCTTGGTAAATAATTTTGAACATTTAAGTGCATAGCTTTCAAGGTCCTTATTATATTGAACAAGAAAATATGTGTATAGAAACATATTAAGTTTAGATAAGTATAATTTAAGTTCTTTAGCAGAGCGTTTAAAGTCTTTTATGTTAGACTCATAAATATCTAAAGCCATATTTATTGAATTAGACTTTAAATTCTTAGCAATATTTAAGTGATTTATCATTTCATACTCCTTTTTTAAAGATATTATATTAATTTTTTATAATTTATTGACTATACTTATATTATAATAGGTATGAGATTGATAGTCAATATCAAAAAAAGTTAAATAAATGGAGGATGAAAAAATGAGCAAAGTAAATGTAATTTATTGGTCAGGAACTGGTCATACTGAAGCTATGGCTAATGCAATTGTTAAGGGAGCTGAAGGAGCAGGAGCAGAAGTTAAATTAATTCCTGTTGGTCAAGCAACTGAAGACGATGTGAAGGAAGTTGAAAATATAGCATTCGGTTGCCCAGCTATGGGTTCTGAAGAACTAGAAGAAACTGAAATGAGACCATTTATGGATAATGTAAATTCTTTATTATCAGGTAAAAAAGTTTTATTGTTCGGTTCTTATGAATGGGCTGACGGTGAATGGATGAGACTTTGGCAAGAAGAAGTTGAAGGAACTGGAGCTAATTTAATAGCTGATGGTTTTGCTGCTTATGATGATCCAGATGAAGATGCTCTTGAAGAATGTGAAGCTTTAGGAAAGGAATTAGCTAACGCTTAATTAATTCTATCAATGTATAAAAAATTTGTTATAGATTTTTACAAACATATCAAAAAATTTGATGATTTTGAATATCTTGTAGCAATTTTACAAGCACAAATTGCCCCCACTTCAAAAAACTTGAAGCTGGGGACAATGTTAAATTTGAGGAACGGTAAAAGACCTACAAGGGATTATTTTTTACTTTATAAGGATTCTATAAAGGAAAAACTTGACATAGATTTTTGCGTATTGCGCTCAAGTGATGAGAGTGTTTTAGTATATTTTTATAAGGCAAAAAGGCTTTTGAAAAAGTTACAAGAAAAAAAGATCATTAATTTTCTTAGTCCTTTGGGCTATGAAGATTGTAAAAAAATTGGAGATTACTTAGAAAAATTACAGGAAAGATTCACAGGGGCTTGCCCTGATGAAATCGGAATATTTTTAGGCTATCCCCTAAAAGATGTAATTGATTTTAAAAATAAAGACAAAAAAAATTGCAAATGTGTAGGATATTGGAAGTGCTTTAATAATATTGAAAGTTCCAAAAAAGCTTTTGCAAGATATGACAAGGTAAAATATGAAGAAATAAAAAAAATAGTGAGTTCTATGTAAGATAAACATAAAAGTTCACTATTTTTTTATTTATTAATTTAATTATTATAATATAATTTTTTATAAATCTCTAACCAAATCTCTGTGGCATTTAATTTTGTTGTTCTCAATAAATGTTATAGGCATTCTGTAATTTAAGTGGTCTATAAAGGAAAGTTCAATATCTCCTGTAAGCTGACATAAATCAAAGGCACTTATCTCCTCATCACCATCTTTTCCCAATAAAACAGCTACATCATCAATTTTACAATCAATACCTGTAGCATCTACCATAAACTGGTCCATGCATATATTACCAATTTGTGGGCATTTCTTTCCACCGATAAGGACACTGAACTTGCCTGATAAGATTCTAGGAAATCCGTCTGCATATCCAAGAGGTATGGTTACAACTTTTGTATCTTTTGTAGCTATATATTTGTGCCCATAACTTACTCCTTGACCTTTTTTAATAGTTTTTATATTGGCAATCATTGCAAAAACTTGCAAATCTTTTTTTAAAGGGAGTTTTTCATCCTTAAAAAATCCTTTATATAAACCGTGCATTATAGCACCTGGTCTAACCATATCAAGATCATATTCTCGGTGTTTTAAAATAGAAGCGGAGTTTGATATATGTTTTAAACCTAAATTTACTCCTGCATTTTCGATTTCTTTAGTGAAAGATGTGAATGTGTCAAATTGTTTTTTTGTGAAATCTTCATCTACATCAGCTTTAGCAAAATGTGAAAAAACTCCATCAATTTTGATGTTGGAAAGTTTTGAAATTTTTATAATATCAAAAAAAGCTTCCTTTCCAGGAATAAAACCGACTCTATTCATGCCTGTATCAATGGACAAGTGAATTTTTCCAACTTTTCCATATTTCTTACATATTTCGTTATAGTCTTTACAATTATCGTATGAATAAATATTAGGCATTATATCATACTTACACAAGTCTTCTAAAAGATAGGAAGGAGTATAACCCAGTATCAAGATATTAATATCTTTAAAATGTTTTCTCAGAGAAATACCTTCACTAAGAGTTGCTACTCCAAAATAATTTATTCCAAATTTTATCGAAGCTTCAGTTAGTTCTAAAGCCCCTGCTCTATAACCGTCACTTTTAATGACGCACATAATTTTGCTATTTTTATTTATAATTGATTTAATATATTTTAAATTACTTATATAATTATCTAAGTTAACCTCTACCCAAGCACTTCTCGTGGGATTTTTATACATATTCTTTCCCCCTTTAGGATATTATATCATAGGGGAAAAAGCCTTTAAATAAAAAATATTTGAAAAACATTTAGGCTTATTTATCCAGTCTTTTGATTTTTTTTAAGAAACATTATATTTTCCATGATTTTATGTTTTCTTATTTTTTATAAGTATGCTAAATTACCTTTACTTTAAATTTTTTATATTTTGCCATCAAAAAAACCCCAAAATCTTTATAGCGGATTTTGAGGTTTACTTAAATAAGCTTATTAATTATTAATTTTTTCTTTTTCAGTTTGCTTTCTTAAATATTCATCAATAGATTTTGCGGCTTTTTTCCCTGCACCCATGGCAAGAATTACTGTAGCTGATCCAGTTACGGCATCTCCACCTGCAAATATATTTTCACGACTTGTAACTGCCTCTTCGTTTATAACAATACCACCTTTTTTATTTATTTCTAAATTTTTAGTAGTATGAGCAATTAATGGATTAGGGCTTGTTCCTAAAGCCATTATTACAGTTTGAAAATCTGCTAAAAACTCTGAACCTTCTATTGGGACAGGACTTCTTCTTCCTGATGCATCAGGTTCTCCCAATTCGTTTCTTACACATTTTAGAGATTTTACCCAACCTTTTTCATCAGCAATTATTTCAGTTGGAGCAGTAAGCATTTGAAAATCAATGCCTTCTTCTTTAGCATGGCCGACTTCTTCAATTCTTGCTGGGAGTTCTTTTTCAGTTCTTCTGTAAAGAATTGAAACATCTCCGCCGAGTCTTTTTGCAACTCTTGCAGCATCCATTGCAACATTACCGCCACCTATTACTGCAATTTTTTCTCCAACATTTACAGGAGTATCATATTCTTTGTCAAAAGATTTCATTAAATTATTTCTTGTTAAAAATTCATTGGCTGAGTAAACTCCATTAAGATTTTCTCCAGGTATTCCCATAAATCTTGGTAGACCTGCACCTGAACCTATAAATATAGCTTCAAAGCCTTCATCTATTAAAGAATCTATAGTAACAGTTCTTCCAACTATAACATCATTTTCAATTTTTACTCCCAAATTTTTTATATTTTCAACTTCTGCTTCAACTATTTTTTTGGGAAGTCTAAATTCAGGGATACCATAGACAAGTACACCGCCACTTTTTTGTAAAGCTTCAAAGATTGTTACTTGATAGCCCATTTTAGCAAGTTCGCCAGCACATGTAAGTCCGGCAGGGCCTGCACCAATAATTGCAACTTTTTTGTCAAGTTTCTTTAAGCTTTGATTTAGTTTAACATTGTTTTCTCTAGCATAGTCTGCTGCAAATCTTTCTAGTTTTCCAATTGAAACAGCATCACCTTTTTTTGCTAGGACACAACCTTTTTCACATTGAGATTCTTGAGGACAAACTCTACCGCAAACTGCTGGAAGAGCAGTATACATTGATAAAACCTTAGCTGATTGTTCGAAATTAGCATTGGCAATTTCTTTAATAAATCCTGGTATGTCGATAGAAACAGGACATCCCTTAACGCAACCAGGAACCTTACAATTTAAGCATCTGCTTGCTTCAACCACAGCTTCTTGTGGAGTATATCCCAAGCAAACTTCATCAAAGTTTTTATTTCTAACATTTGGATCTTGTTCAGCTATTGGTGTTCTTTTCCACCTATCTTTTGCTTTTTCTATCTTAACATCATTTATTTTTTTATTTTCTAAATTTGCATCTGTAACATTAAGCCCATCTAAATTATTTTTGTGTTCAGAAAGTTCTTTTGTCTTGAAATTATCTATATATTGCTTTGATCTTGACATTGCACTGTCCCAATCAACTAGATGGCCATCAAATTCAGGACCATCAACGCAAGCAAATTTTGTTTTTCCGTCAACAAGGCAACGGCAAGCTCCGCACATGCCAGTTCCATCAACCATAATAGGATTTAATGAAACGATAGTGGGAAGATTATATTTTTTAGTAGTAAGACAGACAAATTTCATCATTATCATTGGTCCGATACATACACATTGGTCATATTTTTTCCCTTGATTTTCATAAAGATCATCAAGCCTAGCTGTAACCATTCCCTTAAATTCATAAGAACCATCATCTGTACAAATATAAAGATTATCACAGACAGACTTTAATTTTTCTTCAAGAATAACAAATTCCTTATTTTTTGCGCCAAGAATTATGTCACAATGAAGTCCATGTTCTTTGAAAAATCTCGCTTGAGGATATACTGGAGCTGTTCCAACTCCACCTGCTACAAAAAGATATTTTTTGTTTTTTAGTGTATCTAAATCCATATTGCAAAATTCTGAAGGTCTTCCCAGTGGACCCACAAAATCTTTTAAGTAATCACCCTTATTGAGTTTGCATATCTTCTTTGTAGATTGGCCTGAAGCTTGCACTACAATTTGAACTGTACCTTTTTCTAAATCATAATCAGAAATTGTTAAAGGTATTCTTTCAGAATATTCATCAGCAATAACTATTACAAATTGACCGGGCAGCGCTGATGCAGCGACCCTTGGCGCATATATATCAAGTGAAAATATATTTGGCGCCAATTCTTTTTTTTCAACTATCTTATTCAATCTTACTCCCTCCATCAATTAAATTATAGCATATTCCACATAATAAAAACATAAAAAAGAAAGCTAAGTTTTAACTTATTACTTAGATAACAAATTAAGCATATATCAATTATTTACTCAGTATGAATCCTTGCTTTTCGATGGATTTTAAGATATCTTTTCTTTCAATAAAACTTTTTTTAGCTTGGGTAATTACTTGATTGGTATAGGAATCAACTCTTCTATTAGCATCTCTTAAATCATAATAAGTTTGCATAATATTATCATATTCTTTAAAAGTTTCCAAATAGTCATCATAAATCTTATAAGAATTATCGAATACCTTATTTTCTAAATTCATCCTTGGTTTAACTTGTGGATTTTGGTCTATTATGCCAATGCCTAAGGCTATTACAGGAAAAGTGAGTTTGGGTAATTTTAAAATTTCTATGACCTTGTCTATGTCGTTAAAAATATTTCCAAAGTAATTAGTGCCGTATCCTAAAGATTCAGCAGCCACAACTAAATTTTGACAAGCTATATAAGAATCACCGATAGATTGAAAAAGCATTTCAAAGGAAGTAAATAAAGACTCATTTTCTCCTTTTTCTTTTGCAATTTGTGCATTTCTGAAAAGGTCAGCTATAAAAATAAAAAGTTCTGTGGCATCTTTCATATAAGATTGTTTGCCTATTTGTGAGAGCTTATCTTTTATATTTTTATCTGTAACATGAATTATTGAATATTTTTGTAACCCATTGGCTGAAGGTGCACGATTAGAGGCTTCAAGCATCATTTTTAAATCTTCATCTCTTATTTTATCTTTAGTAAATTTTCTTATTGTTCTGTGCTTCATTAATAAATTTATAGTTTCATTCATAATTTACTCCTTTTAATAATTTTAATTAAGATTTTATTTTATAAAATCAACTTCTACAATGTTTGATAGGTCCCTGCCTTTTTTACTTAGGCATATTTTATCCTCCTTAACTTCTATAAGACCATCTTTTATATGCTTATAAATTTCTTTTTCATAATATTTAAAAAAATTAGTTGAAAAAATCTCTTCGAAATTTTTGGTATCAATTCCAGAATTTAACCTTATTCCCATAATAGAAAATTCGTTCATCCTATCTTTTTTACTTAAGATTTCAGAAAAATCTATAGGCTTTTTTTCCTTATCCAAGGACTTATAATAAGAAGAAAAAGAGCAAGTATTTGTAAATCTTTTGTCACGAAGATTAGACGAAGCGGAGAGTCCAAAACCTAAATAGTCTTTAAGTGTCCAGTAGGATAAGTTGTGCTTGCATTCAAAAGATTTCTTTGCAAAATTAGAAATTTCATATTGGTTATAACCAATTTTTTCTAAGTTATCTACAAGGTAATGATACATCTTTCTATCCATATTTTCTGATGGAAATAGAGATGAATTTTTATCATATAATTTTTTGATATTAGTATTATCTTCAATTATCAGTGAATAATATGAAATATGATTTGGATTTAGTATTTTTAAAATTTCTACAGATTCTTCTATATCTTTTAAAGTTTGGTAGGGAAGGGCAAGCATTAAATCTATATTAAAATTTATAAATCCAGCTTCTTTAATTTTTTCCACTGTTTTAAAAATTTCTTCCTTATTATGAATTCTTCCTATTGTTTTTAAAATTTTATTATTGAATGATTGTGCCCCGATTGAAATTCTATTTATATTAAAATTTCTATATTTTTTCAGTTTTTCTAAGGATAGTGAGTTTGGATTTGCCTCTATTGTTATTTCGATGTCTTTAGAAAAGTTAAAATTTTTAAATTCTTCTAATATTTGTCCTATGAAAATTTCATCAATTGAAGATGGAGTTCCTCCTCCTATAAATATTGTAGAAATTTCTCTACCTTCAAGTATATCTTTATATAAATGTATTTCTTTTTTTAGATATTTAATGTATTTTTCTACTTGTTTTTCATCTATAACAGAAGAGCAGAAGTCGCAATAATGACATCTGCTCCTACAAAAAGGTATGTGAATATATATAGATATTTTATTTTTCTTCATCATATTTTAACACCGCCAAGAAGGCATCTTGTGGTATTTCTACATTTCCTACTTGACGCATTCTTTTCTTACCTTCTTTTTGTTTTTCAAGAAGTTTTCTCTTTCTTGAGATATCTCCACCATAGCACTTGGCAAGGACATCTTTACGAAGAGCCTTTATTGTTTCTCTAGCTATAACTTTTGTGCCTATTGCAGCTTGAATTGGGATGGCAAATTGTTGTCTTGGAATTACATCCTTAAGCTTTTCACAAATTTTTCTCGCACGATTGTAGGCACTAGCTTCGTGAACGATCATTGAAAAGGCATCTACAAGTTCTCCATTAATTAAAATATCCAGTTTAACTAGACTTGATTCTTTGTATCCTGTAAGCTCGTAATCATAAGAAGCATAACCTCTAGTCTTTGATTTTAAGGCATCGAAGAAATCATATATAACTTCATTTAGAGGAAGGTCATATTTAATAAGAGTTCTTGTTTCTTCTAAATAAGTCATATCAATAAAAATGCCACGTCTGTTTTGGCAAAGATCCATAACAGGACCTACATAATCTGTTGGACACATTATTTCTGCCCTAACAATAGGTTCTTCCATCTTATCTATTTCTGTAGGCTCAGGTAAATTTGTTGGATTTTGAATATCTAAAATTTCTCCATCTGTTTTTTCAATTTTATATATTACTGATGGTGAAGTGGTTACAATATTTAGGTCGAATTCTCTTTCCAATCTTTCTTGAATAATATCCATATGAAGAAGACCTAAAAAACCACATCTAAATCCATAACCCAAGGCTTTTGAAGTTTCCTTTTCAAAAACTAAAGAAGCATCATTGACTTGTAACTTTTCAAGGGCATCACGAACTGATGAATACTCTTCACCTTCTCCTGGATAAATCCCACAAAAAACCATAGGAACAACTTTTTTATATCCAGGCAAGGCTTCCTTGCATGGATTTTTTACAGAAGTAATCGTATCGCCAACTCGTGCATCACCTACAACTTTTATTGAAGCACAAATAAAACCTACATCACCGGCTGAAAGTTCATCGGAGGGTATATGACCATTAGCGGTAAAACCAACTTCAACAACTTCAAAAATTTTTCCTGTAGCCATCATTAGAATTTGATCGCCTGCTCTGACTTTCCCGTCCACAATTCTTACTTGGCAAACTACACCTCTATATGAGTCATAAATTGAATCAAAGATCAAAGCTTTAAGTGGTTTGTTTTCATCTCCACTTGGTGGTGGGAAATTATCTACAATACCATGCAAAACTTCATCAATTCCAATTCCATTTTTTGCAGAAATAAGTGGTGCATCTTGGGCATCAATTCCTATAATATCTTCAATTTCTTTTTTTACTTCTAAAGGATGGGCTGAAGGCAGATCTATTTTATTTAATACAGGCAAAAGCTCCAAGTCTTGGTCAATTGCTAAATATACATTGGCAAGAGTTTGAGCTTCAACTCCTTGGGTGGAATCCACCACTACAACAGCTCCCTCACAAGCCGCTAAAGACCTTGAAACTTCATAATTAAAATCCACATGGCCAGGAGTATCTATTAAATTTAAAATATATTCTTTTCCATCTCTATCATCTTTATAAATTAGTCTGATAGCTTTTAACTTAATTGTGATACCTCTTTCACGTTCCAAATCCATTGAGTCAAGAACTTGTTCTTCCATTTCTCTTTTTGTCAGCATACCGGTAGACTCTATCATCCTATCGGCAAGAGTAGATTTTCCGTGGTCAATATGGGCAATTATACAAAAATTTCTAATATTTTTTTGATTTCTCATGTACACCTCATCTATAAACTATAAATAAAAAATTTTCATCTACTTATTAATAATTACTTAAATTTTATCATAAAAGGCAAGAAGTTAAAATATTGGCTTAATTTTCCTTTATTTTTGAGATTTAAAATTATTTTTATTAATTTGAAACAAAATCCTACAGGCATGCAAAAAATATGCTCATAAAATAATTATGTAAATTTGGTGAATTTTTAAATTTTTCTTGACAATAACAAATATTTATCGTACTATATATACAGATGGTTAGCACTCAATAAGAATGACTGCTAACAAAGGAGGGAATTATGGACAGGAGAAAAGTTGAAATTTTAAATGCCATAATAAGTTCATATATAGTTGATCCTATACCAGTTGGTTCGAGGACTTTGTCAAAAGATTATGAGCTGGGCATTTCCTCTGCAACAATTCGTAATGAAATGGCAGATCTTGAAGATTTGGGCTATCTCAACAAGCCTCATCAATCTGCAGGAAGAATTCCATCCTATAAAGCCTATAGATTTTTTGTTGATGAAGTTTTTTCATCAGGGAAAATTATTTATGATAAAGAAATTATTAGTCAAGTAAAAGATAGGATTTTGCAAGAAACAATAGATAGTGGAGGAATTTTTAAATCTGTTGCTAAAATCTTAGCTGATTTTTCAAATTGCACTGCTTATATTGTGGCTCCGCAAAAGGCTGACACCACTATAAAAAGAATAACACTTATGAAAATCGAATCTAATCTTATACTCCTATTGATTATAGGAAATAAAGGAGTAGTCGAAAGGCATTTCATTGAACTTTATGAGGATATAAATGAAGATGAATTAGAACAGATTGAAAATATTATTTCTAAGGAAGTTAGTGGGATTGATTTTAATAAAATTGACCAGGTTAATATTACTTTAAAGGGTCCAATGGTTTCTTATAAGTATTTAATAGCTGAGATTTTTAAAAGACTTAAGGGCTTTAATAACAAAGTAAGTGCCATTGAATTATATTATGACGGTCTTACAAATATCTTTAATTTTGAAGAATACAAAGACCCCAAAAAAGCTCAAGAATTTATGAGTTTTATTGAAGATAGAGATTCTCTTATGGAGATTCTTTCAAACAAGAACTTTTCCAAAAATTTGGATGTTCTTATTGGAGATGAAAATAAAGCGGATTTGATGAAAAATAATTCTATTATAAGAGCTGTTTTTGTTAATTCAAATAATTTAAATGGTTCTTTGGGTCTTATTGGACCAGCTAGGATGGATTATAAAAAACTTATCAAAACTGTTAGTATTTTTAAAAATGCCGTTGAAAAGGTACTGGAGGGAATGTAATGGTGGATAAAAATAAGAAAAAAGAGGATGAAAATATCTTTGATAAGAATATGAAAAATGAAGAAAATATAAAAGACGAAGATTATATCAATGAAGAAGATAAGGATTTTTCCGAAGATTTAGAAGAAAGTTTTAAAGAGGAAGAAGCTGAAATAGAAGTAGAAGAGAAAAAAGAAAAAGGTGATGATAAGTTACAAAATTTGACAGATAAGTTTATGCGACTTCAAGCAGATTTTGTAAATTTTAGAAGGAGAACAGAAAAAGAAAAGGCTCAATATGTAGACCTTGGAATTACAAAACTTGCAAATTCAATTTTGCCAGTTATAGATAATTTTGAAAGGTCAATGGATGCACAGACAGATCATGATGGTTTTTTTGAGGGAATCTGCCTTATTAAAGACCAACTCATTGATGCTCTAAAGGCAAATAATATTGTAGAAATGGATGCAAAAGGTAAAAAATTTGATCCAAACTTTCATCATGCAGTCATGACAGAAAAATCTGACGAATATGATGAGGGTATAGTAACAGAAGTTTTTCAAAAAGGTTATTTAATAAATGATAAAGTGCTAAGACCTGCAATGGTTAAAGTTTCTGAATAAGGAGGAATATATTATGAGTAAAATTATAGGAATAGACTTAGGTACAACAAATTCAGCAGTAGCTGTTATGGAAGGTGGCTCACCGATTATAATACCAAATATTGAAGGAAATAGAACAACACCTTCAGTAGTTGCTTTTACAAAAGATGGCGAAAGACTTGTTGGTGAAACTGCAAAACGTCAAGCAATTACAAATCCTGACAGAACTGTTTCATCTATAAAAAGAGAAATGGGTACTGACCACAAGATTACAATTGATGATAAGACTTATACTCCACAAGATATATCTGCAATGATATTACAAAAATTAAAATCTGATGCAGAATCTTACTTGGGAGAAAAAATTACAGATGCAGTAATTACAGTTCCAGCATACTTTACTGATGCTCAAAGACAAGCAACAAAGGATGCAGGTAAAATTGCAGGTTTAAATGTTAAAAGAATTGTAAACGAACCTACTGCAGCATCTCTTGCTTATGGTATGGATAAGGATGGAGAATCTCAAACAATTATGGTTTATGACCTTGGTGGAGGAACATTTGATGTTTCTATTCTAGAACTTTCTGACGGAGTTTTCGAAGTTCGTGCTACAAGGGGTAACAACAGACTTGGTGGAGATGACTTTGATAACAGACTTATTGATTATATAGCAGAAGAATTTAAAAAAGAAAATTCTATTGACTTAAGAGATGACAAGATGAGTCTTCAAAGATTAAAAGAAGCAGCAGAAAAAGCTAAAAAGGAACTTTCTTCAAGAATGACTTCCAACATTAATTTACCTTTCATCACTGCAACAGCTTCTGGTCCACTTCACTTAAATATGGATATTACAAGAGCTAAGTTTGATGAACTTACAAGTGATCTTGTAAAGAAAACTGAAGATCCTGTAACAAATGCTCTTAAAGATGCTGGCCTTTCAGCTTCAGATATAGATAAAGTTTTATTAGTTGGTGGTTCTACAAGAATCCCTGCAGTTCAAGAATGTATAAAAAGATTAATAGGAAAGAATCCACAAAAAGATATCAATCCTGATGAATGTGTTGCTTTAGGTGCAGCTATTCAAGGTGGAGTTTTATCTGGAGATGTTAAAGATCTTCTTCTTCTTGATGTAACACCACTATCTCTAGGAATTGAAACTATGGGTAATATTACTACAAGATTGATTGAAAGAAATACAACAATTCCTACTAAAAAATCACAAATATTTACAACTGCTGCTGACAATCAAACTTCAGTTGAAATTCACGTTCTTCAAGGTGAAAGACAAATGGCAAAAGATAATGTAACTTTAGGAAGATTTAATCTTGACGGAATTGCTCCAGCAAGACGTGGTGTTCCACAAATTGAAGTTACTTTTGATATAGATGCAAATGGTATAGTTAATGTTTCTGCTAAAGATTTAGGCACAGGAAAAGAACAACACATCACCATAACTTCATCTTCAAACTTAACTGACGAAGAAATAGATAAGAAAGTTAAAGAAGCTGAAATGTATGCCAAGGAAGATGAAAAGAATAAGAATTTAATTGAAGCTAGAAATAATGCAGATTCAATTATTTATCAATCTGAATCAACTTTAAAAGATGTCGAAGGAAAAATTTCTGAAGACGAAAAGAAGAAGATTGAAGATGCTCTTGAAGCTTTGAAATCTGTTAAGGATTCTGATAATTTAGAAGATATTAAGAAGAAAACTGAAGACTTAACACAAGCTTTCTATAGTGTTTCTGAAAAGATCTATAAGGATAATGCAAATAAAGGACAAGCGGACAATTCACAAGGACAAAAATCAGATGATGATGTTGTAGATGCTGATTATGAAGTTGTAGATGACGAAGAAGATTCAAATAAATAATTTATAAAATTTAATAAAAATAAAGTTGCAGGGAAACTTGCAACTTTAATTTTTTGTTATATTTTTTTATATTTCTAGCGAGGTGAGTGATGAGAAATTTTTATGAAATCCTTGATGTCACAGAAAATGTAACAAAGGAAGAATTAAAAAGCTCCTATAAAAAAATGGCAAAAAAATATCACCCGGACCTTAATCCTGGAGATAAAGAGGCTGAAGAAAAATTTAAAGAAATTAATTATGCTTATGAAGTTTTGTCTGATGATGAAAAAAGACAAATTTATGATACCTATGGAGAAGAAGGCTTAAAGGGAAATTATTCCACTTCTGGAGGTGGATTTGGAGGATTTTCTGATATTTTTGATGATATCTTCGATATATTTGGAAGTGGTGGAGGTTTCTCATCTTCATCATATAAGAGAAGTAAAAATTACCCACAAAAGGGTACAGATATAAATGTAGAAATTACCCTAGATTTCTTTGAGGCTGTATTTGGTTGTCAAAAAGAAATTAATGTTAAGGTAACAGATGATTGCCCAAAATGTCATGGTCAAAAAGCTGAGCCAGGGACAAGTAAAAATACTTGCGACAAATGTCATGGTGAAGGACAAATAAGAGTAGAATCTGCCTCTGCCTTTGGAAGAATTGTAAGAACAACAACCTGTGATAAGTGCCACGGTAGCGGAGAAATCATTGAGAAAGCTTGCACAAAATGTAAGGGCAAGGGTAAAATATTAAATTCTAAGAAGATAAATGTAAAAATCCCCGCAGGTGTTGATAATGGCAATATAGTATCACTTCCAAACCAAGGTAATTCTGGAGATAATGGTGGCGGCAAGGGTGATATATATGTTTATATAAAAGTACGTCAAGATTCAATTTTCAAAAGACGTGGCAATGATTTGTTTATTGATATGCCTATAACTTATTCTGATGCAGTTTTAGGCGGAACTATAAAAGTTCCCACCTTAGAGAAAATAGTAGATTATGACATACCAAAAGCCACTAAAGGAGGAACAACTTTTAAGTTAAAAGGACAAGGAGTTCCTTATGTAAATAAAAATATAAAGGGTGATCTTTATTTTACAGTTAATATTTTAATTCCTAAGAAAATTTCTGAAGAAGAAAGGAAAATTCTTGAAAAACTTAGGGACAATGATACGGAAATAAAGCATGAGCAAAAGAATTTCTTTGAAAAAGTAAAAGATTTCTTTGATTGATGTTTATTTAATTATATATAGGGTAATATATAAGTGTGATGAAATTAGGATAAATTGATTATTTATTATAGAGGAGGAAAATAATGAACAAATTAAACAAATATTTAGCTAATTTAGAAGTAGGTAATATTCTTTTACACAATCTTCACTGGAATGTTGAAGGCTTCACTTTCAAGGCAGTTCATGAATATCTAGAAGGACTTTATGACGAATTCTTTGATATGCTTGATGATGTTGCTGAATATGAAAGAAAAAATGGACAATTTCCACCAGCATCTCTTAAAGAATATTTAGAACTTTCTGATGTTAAAGAAAGAGTTTCAAAATCTGTTGATGCCAAGGAAGCTATCAAAACAGCTCTTGAATTAATTAAGAATATGGACAAACTTGCAAAAGAAATAAGAGAAGAAACTGATTGCTTCATACTTTCTAATATGATGGAAGATCACTCAACTCACTACGCAAAAGAAATTTGGTTTATGGAATCAATGTTAAAAGAAAACTAATTTTCTTTTATAAGTTTTTAATTTTAATGTTCCCCATACGAGTATCTGAAAAGGTGCTTGTATGGGGTTTTTTGTCTTGCTTTTAAATATAGTTATGACATAATAGTTGATTTTGGTTCTTTACAAATATTTATTTATGTTAACTTATGAAAAAATGGTATCATATAAATATATACATTATTAATATATATTTAAGTATAATAAAAATAGGAGGTAAAATATGTTTAATGAAAAAGAAAAGTTAAAAATACTTGCCGATGCTATTAAAATTAGAACAGAAAATGATAATGAAGCAAAATTAGCTAAGTATTTTCAAGAATTATTAAAAAAATATGGAATTGAAAGTAAGCTTGTTCATTATAACCCTCAAAGAGCATCTCTAGTTTGTGATTTAGACGGTAGTAAGGGTTCTGGAAAAATGCTTGTAGTTAGCGGACATTTGGATGTTGTTACGGCTGGAGATGAAAGTGAATGGACTTATCCACCCTTTGGAGGAGAAATTCATGATGGCAAGATGTATGGCAGAGGAACAACTGATATGAAGGCAGGTCTTTGTGCTTTGATTATTGCTATGATTGAATTGAAAGAAGAAGGAGCAAATTTCAAGGGAAAAATCCGTCTTGCGGCAACAGTAGGAGAAGAAGTTGGAATGTATGGCTCTAAGCAACTTGTAGAAGAAGGATATATTGATGGAGCTGATGGATTTTTAATTGCAGAGCCAAGCAGTAGCAATAGAATTATAAATGCTCACAAAGGTTCTCTACAATATGAAATTATAGCTACTGGAAAACCAGCTCATTCCTCTATGCCAGAAATTGGCATTGATTCAATACAATTAATGGTTGATTATATTAATGAAACCAATAAAAGATTTGCAAAAGCTTTTAATGAAGCTGAAAATAAACAGTTGGGCAAAACTTTAAACGTAAATACTGTAATTGATGGAGGAACACAAATAAATAGCGTAGCTGGAAAAACTATTTTAAAGGCTAATGCCAGATGTGTACCAGAAGTCAATAATGATAAGGTTGTGGAAATTATTGAAGAAGTAATTTCTGATTTAAATAGCAAAAACCAAGGAAAGTTAGAGCTAAATATTTTACAAAACAATCCTAATGCAGTATCTGAAAAAGATAATGATTTAGTTAAGGCAATTTTAAATTCATTAGACAAAAAGATACCTGTAGAAGCTTTGGCAGGAGCAACAGATGCATCAAACTTTGGAAGAATTTCAGATAAGTATGACTTAGCTATTTTTGGACCGGGAGAAGCAAGCGTTGCTCATATAATAGATGAGTTTGTTGAAGTTGATGATTATTTAAAATTTATTGATGTATATAAAAATACAATAAAAAATTACTTAGTTTAAAATTTATGAGGAGAAAATATGGATTATAAAAAACTAGCTAACAGCACAGAAATGTGTGCTTTGGTAGCTTTAGTAATATTAGTTGTTACAGTTCAGGCATTTTTATTTATTAGAAAAGCCTATAAGAGAGGACAAGAACTTGGCATGGAAAAAAGCACATTGAAGCGTGCCATGACAAATAGTGCAATTCTTTCAATTGTACCATCACTACCTATAATTGTAATGATGCTTGCACTTTCTGTACCTCTTGGAAAATATTTCCCATGGCTTAGACTTTCAGTCGTAGGTTCAGCTATGTATGAAGGGACAGCTGCAAATGTTGCAGTTCAAACTATGGGCTTAAAAGATATTTCAGATCCAAACATCACACCAAAGATTTTTGTAATTGTTATGTTTGTAATGACAACAGGAATTATTTGGGGAATTTTATTTAACATTTTCTTTATGAAACATTTAGACCAATTTTCAAAGAAGATGAAAGAAAAGCCTCACACTGCAGGTTTTATTAAATATTTTTCAGCAGCATTATTTTCAGCAATGATACTCACCCTTTCAGCACCTTATGTTGCAAATGTTAAAAATTTTTCATCCATAGTTGCTTTTTTGGCAGCAGGGGCTACTACTTTAATATGCAACAAAATTGCGAAAGTTACAAATAAATCAATAATTAGTGACTTCTCTATGCCTATAGCGTTAATTTTGGGTATGGCGGCAGTTATTGTACAAGTGAACTTATTCTAAGAGGGAGGATTTTATGCAAGAACATGAAAAATCAGTAAAATTTACAAAAGAAGTTAATATTCTTGGACGAATAACAAGTATAATTGCACTTATAGCCATGTATGCAGTTCCACTTGGAGTAGCAGCAATTTTTAAAATAGATTTTTCTATAACTAAGGCTTTGGCAGCAAGTTCAAGTTTAATAGCTATATTTTTACCTACTGCTGTTGTAGAAAATTTATCTTTTTATAATATTTTTGGGGCTGGGGGTATGTATTTATCTTCAATCACAGGTAACATTACAAACATGAAAATGCCAGTAACAGTTGCTGGTCAAAAAATTGCAGGAGTAGAATCAGGAACAGAGTCTGGAGATGTTATAGCAATAATTTGTGTTGGTGTTTCTTCTATAGTCACAGTTTTTATTTTAATCCTTGGAGTGTTTTTAATAGGAACTTGGCTTGTACCTATTCTTAATAATCCAATTTTAAAACCTGGTTTTGACCATATAACACCGGCTTTATTTGGAGCAATTGCAATTCCACAAGTAATCAACAACAAAAAATTATCTGCTACACCTTTAATTTATGCTTTTGGTATATTTCTAGTCTTAGGTTCAGCATTTTTTGGAAGATACCAATCTTATATTTTGATTACAAATATGTTTTTATCAGTGCTTGTTGCCTATAGACTATATAGCAAAGGTCATTTAAAATAAAATATATAATTAAAAATATATCCTTGCTAGGATATATTTTTTTATTCAAGGATTTTATTTATAATATATAATAAGATAGGTGATATTTATGAAATATATTGAGGCTGATATTTATAGCAGTAAATCAAAAAAAGATTTACTCATAGGATTTTTATATGATGAAGATTATTATACATTGGAAGAAATTACTAACGACTTAGCTAAGGAATTAAATCAGGATGAAAAGGACTGGGATTATGTTTCTGATATAAGTAATAATCTTAAAGACGATGAACTAATTGTTAGAGTGTATCCAAGTGATGAAAAATCTGCCCTAGATTTAAAAGAAAAGTTAGAAGAAAATAATCTTGGAACTTTAAAATTTTTTGAAAAAGATGATCAAGATTGGGCAAATAATTGGAAGGCATATTACAAAGCTTTTGAAATTGGCAAAAATCTTTTAATAGTTCCTGAATGGGAAACCTATGACAATGCTAACAATAGAAAAATTGTAAAAATTAATCCGGGTATGGCATTTGGAACTGGGACTCATGAATCAACTTATATGTGTCTTGAGGCTTTAGATAAGTATGTGAAAAAAGATATGAGTATTTTTGACATAGGCTGTGGGTCTGGTATACTAGGAATTGCTGCAATAAAACTTGGAGGAAAGAGCGCTACACTTGTTGATATTGACGATAAATGTATAAAAGCAAGTAAAGAAAATGCAAAACTCAATGAAGTTTATGATAAGGTTAAGGTAAAAAAAGGAAATTTACTTGATGTAATAGAAGGAAAATGTGATATTATTGTTTCTAATATTATTGCAGAAATAATAGTTGATGAAATTTCAAATTTAAGCAAGCATTTGAGTGGGCAAAAGATTTTTATAACTTCAGGCATAATCTTGGAAAAGAAGGACTTAGTTACTCAAGGTCTAATTAAAGAATCCTTTGAAATTTTAGAAGTTAAAGAAAAAAATGACTGGTGTGCAATTATAGCTAGATATGTATAGATTTTTTGAAGACAGAAATTACGACAATATAAATGAATTAAATAAAGAAAACCTACATCACCTAAAAAATGTTATTAGAATTAAAGATGATGAAGATTTTTCTGTGGTTTTTAATGACAAGATAATTCTTTTTAATTTGAAAGATGATAGGCTAATTTATAAAAAAGAAATATTTGATTCTAATGAGCCACCAATAAAATTATCCCTATTCTTTGGAATTTTAAAGGGAGATAAGAACGAAAAAGTAATTGAGCATGGGACTGAGGTTGGGGTTTATGATTTTTATCCTTTGATTATGGACCGATGCGTTTCAAACATTTCGGATAAGGTTGATAAAAAAATACAAAGATGGCAAAAAATAGCAAAATCTGCTGCTGGTCAATCAAAAAGAGATATAGTCCCCCTTGTTCACAGACCTATCAAGGTTGATGAAATAGCAAAAAACTATAGTGGAGATTTGATTTTATTCTATGAGGATGAAAGAAATTTATTTTTTAAAGATATAAAAGAAAAATTATCTAAAAATCTTGCTATAATAGTTGGTCCAGAAGGTGGTATCTCAAAAAGAGAGATAGAGGTTTTAAAAGACGCCCATAGGATAAGTTTGGGTAAAAGAATTTTGAGAGCAGAAACCTCATCAGTTGTTGGGGCTTTTTATATAATACACAATATGGAGTGTGATTAAATGGCAAAAACTTTTTCAATTTTAACTTTAGGATGCAAAGTTAATCAATATGAATCTGAAGCCATGGCTGAACTTTTTGAAAAAAATGGATATATACAAGTTGACAATGATACTGATGTTGCCGATGTTTATATTGTAAATACTTGCACAGTTACAAATTTATCTGATAGAAAATCAAGGCAATATATCAGACGTGCAAAAAGAGAAAATCCTGATTCTACAGTTGCAGTTGTCGGATGTTATGCTCAGGTTGCTCCTAAGGAAGTTGAAAAAATAGAGGGTGTAGATGTTGTAATTGGAACCAGCGAAAGATCTAAAATTGTTGACTTAATAGAAGAAGCCAAAGAAGAAGATAAAAAAATAAATATTGTAAGAGATATAAAAAAAGACAGAGATTTTCAATTTATAAAAATAGATGAAAATTTTCACAAAACAAGAAGTTACATGAAAGTTCAAGATGGATGTAACAGGTATTGCACTTACTGTATCATTCCCTATGCCAGAGGAACCATTAGATCAAGAAGAATTGGAGATTGTGTAAGAGAAGCGATAAGGCTTGCAAATGCTGGTTATAAGGAAATAATTTTGACAGGTATTCATGTGGGAAGCTATGGGGTAGATTTAGGACCTGTTAGGCTAATAGATTTAATTGAAGCCATAGCTGAAGTTGATGGCATAGAGAGGATAAGATTATCATCAGTTGAACCAAATATAATAAGTGAAGACTTCATGAGAAGAGCAATTGCGTGTTCAAAATTATGTGACCATTTTCATTTATCCCTGCAATCTGGATCTAATAAGGTCTTAAAGGATATGAATAGGCACTACAATAGAGAGGAATTTATAGAAAAAACAAAAATCATAAAAAAATATATGCCCTATGCCGGTTTAACAACTGATATAATAGTGGGTTTTCCTGGCGAAAGTGATGAAGATTTTGAAGATTCAATGTCAATAGTAAGAGAAGTTGAATTTTCTAAGGTTCATGTTTTTAAATATTCAAAAAGAAAGAATACACCAGCAGCTGATAGGGCAGACCAAGTTGATGGTAACATTAAAATTAAGAGGTCTGAAGAATTAATAAAACTTCAAGACCAATATTTAAAAAAATTCAGAGAAAAAAATATGCCAAGGACATTGAAAGTTTTGTTTGAAGAATTTGACCAAGGATATTATTTTGGTTATACGGATAATTATATAAGGGTTAAGGTTAAATCAGATAAAGATTTAATAAATAAAATATTAGATGTTAGGCTTGTCGATAATGAGGAAGTAGCTCTTGGAGAATTGGTATAATTTTGGTGAAAAAATGGAAAATATGATTTTAAATAGTGAAGAGGCTCTTGCAATTTTAAAAGCTTTGATAAAACTTTATCCGCAAAATCAGCCGGAATTAGAATTTAAAAATAATTACGAACTTTTGTGTGCTGTGGTATTAAGTGCGCAAACTACTGATAAATCAGTAAATAAAATAAGTCCTATATTATTTGAGAGATACCCTAGAGTTGAAGATATGGCTGATGCTGATGTAAATGAAATTCAAGAGATAATAAAATCTATAGGCTTATCAAAGAATAAATCTAAATATTTGAAAGAATTATCCATAGAATTATTGGAAAATTTCAACGGTCAAGTTCCTAGTACAAGAAAAGAGCTTATGTCACTTTCTGGAGTGGGCAGAAAAACTGCTAATGTTCTCTTAGCAAATGCCTTTGATATTCCAGCCTTTGCAGTAGATACACATGTAAACAGAATCTGCAAAAAATTAAAATTTGTAAAAGAGGATTTGAATGTTTTACAAGTAGAAGAAGAAATGATGAAAAAAATTCCTGATAAATACTGGAAACAAGCTCATCATTCCATATTACTTTTTGGAAGGCATCAGTGCGTAGCTAAAAATCATGATCACAGCATTTGTCTTTTAAGAATAAAAGATAAACTTCAAAAAAATGAAATAGCACAAAAAGCAATGGCAAAAATTTGCGAAGGTCAACAAATATGAAAGTAAATAAATTTGACCAAAACTTTGGCTATTATTTATAAGATATTTATGGACAAAGGACTTTTAAGTATAGTGTCAATGATTATATGGAATCTTATGAAATGAAAGAAATTATAAAAGAAAGAGATTTTGGTGGAAATTTTTGGCTAGCTAAATAATTAACTACTATATCTGTCTATAAAGAATTATAATATAAATTAAATTAGAAAGGAGGATAGTATGGACTGCTTATTTTGTAATATAGTAAAAGGTCAAATACCATCAGAAAAAGTTTATGAAGATAATGATGTTTATGCTTTTAAAGATGTAAATCCCGAAGCACCCGTTCATATACTTATTATTCCAAAAAGACACATAAAATCTGTTGATGAATTAGAAGAAACTGATAAGGAACTTGTAGGTCATATATTTTTAGTTGCAAAAAAACTTGCAAAAGAAAATAAACTTGAAAATGGTTATAGACTTGTATCAAATATTGGAGAAGAAGGAGGTCAAAGCGTAAAACATCTTCATTTTCACCTTTTGGGAGGAAGAAGTTTCAACTGGCCACCAGGTTAATATTAAAAGAGCTTTTATAGCTCTTTTTTATTGTAAGTAAATTTAAATAATAACACTTATAGAAATATTATTTAAAAATTGTAGAATTTTTTAAATAAAATGTAGCATTATTTGTTCATATTGTTACAAAGTGTAAGTTATTAGAAAATAATTATTAAATTTTATTTAGCTAACAACTTAGTCAAATGGCTTGAAGTCTTTAAATAAAGGTGAAATTAATGTATAATAATTGGCATATAGTTCTAATGTAATCTACATATTTAATTGATTAAAATTTTAGATTTTGATATAATAATCATATTGGAACTTATTCCGTAATATGAAATAATAGGAGGTGTGATTATGTGGGGAAAGGAAACTATGACAATTGCTGAGGCTTTTGGAGTATCATTAACAGGTATAGTGGTAGTATTTTTATCATTAGTATTCTTAGCTATAGCAATTAAAATAGTATCAGCTGTTTTAAATGGTTTTGTTAAGGAACCACCAAAGGGAGGTTCAGCAAATAAGCAACAAGTTAAAACACAAGCTGCACCACAAAATAAGGGTACAGACCCTAAACTAATAGCTGCAGTAGTAGGAGCTGTCAGTCAAGAACAAAGAGGAAGAGTTGAGAATTTTAGAATAGTCTCAATTAATGAAGTTAAGTAAAGTAAAAAAAATAAAAAAGAAGGGGAATTATTATGAAGTATCAAGTAAAAGTAGATGGAAAAATATTTGAAGTTGAAGTAGAAAAAGTTGGTGGAGGATATCAATCACTTACACCAGGTTCATTAAACGCTGCAGGAGCTTTCCAACCACAAGCACAACCTGTACAACAACAAGCACAACCAGCACCAGCTGCAGCACCAGCAGCACCAGCACCAGCTGCAGCACCAGCACCAGCAGCTAGCGGTTCAGGAGCAGATGGAGAAGTTGTTTCACCAATGCCAGGAAAAATTCTAAAAGTTATAGCTGATAATGGAGCTCATGTAGAAGCTGGAGATGTAATACTTATTCTTGAAGCTATGAAGATGGAAAATGAAATCGTAGCTCCAATTGCTGGAACAGTAAGCTTAAGCGTTTCTGTTGGACAAACTGTTGATACAGACGCATTACTTGCAACAGTTAAGTAATTTTTAGGAGGTAGAAAATGCTTATAAGGACCTTACAAGGAATCCTTGCCGAGTCAGGTTTTGCTAATTTAACTGTACAAAATGGTATAATGTTTTTGATTTCATTTATACTTTTGTACTTAGCCATTAAAAAAGAATTTGAACCATTACTATTGGTTCCAATTGCATTTGGTATGTTACTTAGAAACTTGCCTTTGGCAGGACTTATGGATACAGCTGAACCCTGGCAAAGTTCAGGAGTTTTAGCAATTATGTATAATGGTGTTAAGGCAAACTTATTCCCATGTCTAATATTTATGGGCGTAGGCTCAATGACTGACTTTGGACCATTAATCGCTAACCCTATTTCATTATTATTAGGATCAGCAGCACAAATCGGAATATATTGTGCATTTCTTCTAGCTATTGCTTTAGGATTTTCACCACAAGAAGCCGCATCAATCGGTATAATCGGTGGAGCTGACGGACCTACAGCAATATTTACAACATCAAATTTAGCACCACACTTATTAGCACCAATTGCAGTAGCTGCATATTCATATATGGCTTTGATTCCTATGATTCAACCACCAATTATGAAAGCACTTACTACTAAAAAAGAAAGAGAAACAAAGATGGTTGCTTTGAGACAGGTTTCTAAAACTGAAAAAGTTATATTCCCAGTTGTCGTAGTAGTATTTACAGCATTATTGCTTCCAGATGTAGCACCACTATTAGGTCTATTAATGCTTGGTAACTTATTTAAAGAAACAGGCTTAACTGATAGACTTTCAGATACTGCACAAAACGCATTAATGAATATAGTAACAATAATGTTAGGTTTAACTGTTGGAGCAACAGCGGAAGGAAATAATTTCTTAGCAAAAGAAACATTAATGATTATAGGACTTGGTTTATTCGCATTCTGTTGTGCAACAGCAGGAGGAGTTTTATTCGGTAAAGTATTATATTATATAACTGGTGGAAAAATTAATCCATTGATCGGTTCAGCAGGTGTATCTGCAGTACCAATGGCAGCCAGAGTATCTCAAGTTGAAGGTAGAAAATATAATCCTACAAACTTCTTACTAATGCACGCAATGGGACCAAACGTAGCAGGAGTTATTGGATCTGCAGTAGCTGCAGGTGTATTCTTACTGCTATTTAAGATGTAATAATACTTCAATTGTGAAGTTTATTTATAACACAAGAAAATTTTGAGGAGGTTATACTTTTGAGTAAAGTTATGGAACTAAAAGACGCCATTAGCAAATTTGTTGAAGATGGCGATGTAATATCCCTTGGTGGATTTACAACTAATAGAAAGCCATACGCTGCTGTTAACGAAATTCTTCGTCAAGGACAAAAGGATTTTATAGTTGAAGCAGGTCCGGCTGGAGGAGATTGGGATACATTAATAGGAGCTGGAAGAGTTAAAGCATACATAAATTGCTATACAGCTAACAGCGGTTATACTAATGTATCAAGAAGATTTAGAGCAGCAATTGAACAAGGAACTCTTCTTATGGAAGACTATTCTCAAGACGTTGAAATGCAAAGAATTCATGCTGCAGCTTTGGGTCTACCATTTTTACCAGTAAAGCTAATGATGGGTTCCGACTTAGCTGACAAATGGGGAATATCAAAAGAACAAAGAGAAAAAGTTGAAAAGTTACCAAATGATAAATTCGTTTATGTAGAAAATCCTTTTAAGAAGGGTGAAAAAGTGGTAGCTGCTCCAGTACCAGAAATTGATACTGCAATTATTCACGTTCAAATGGCATCTCCAGATGGAACTACAAGAATACTAGGAAATACATTCCATGATGTTGATATAGCAATTGCAGCAAGAAAAGTTATTGTAACTTGCGAAGAACTTGTTTCTGATGAATATATTAAGAACCACGGAAGCGATGATAATAAGATTCCAGGTTTCTGTGTTGATGCAGTTGTACATTGCCCACATGGTTCTCATCCATCTCAAATATATGGATATTATGACTATGATGCAGATTTCTATAAGATGTATGATAAAGTTTCTAAGACACAAGAAGATTTTGATAAATTCCTAGATGAATGGGTTTATGGAGTTAAAGACCATGAAGAATATCTAGAAAAACTTGGAGCAAATAGATTAATCAACTTAAAGAATACTCCGGGATTTGGATACGCTACTGACGTATTGAAGAAGGAGGTAAAATAATGCCTAGATATGATAATTATACTAACAAAGAAATGCAAGCTGTTACTATTGCAAAACAAATCAAAGATGGAAATATTGCAATAGTTGGTACTGGACTTCCACTAATTGGAGCTTCACTTGCAAAAGCAGTGTATGCACCTGATTGTTATCTAATTGTGGAATCTGGTCTTATGGATTGTAATCCTATAGAAGTACCAAGATCAGTTGGTGATAACAGATTTATGGCTCATGCAGCTGTTCACTGGACAAATGCAACTTATGTAGGATTCCAAGCTAATGAATATAAACATGACAAAAAGAGAATGATAGCATTTATAGGCGGAGCACAAATCGATCCCTATGGAAATGTAAACTCAACTGTTATTGGAGATTATAACCATCCAAAAACTAGATTTACAGGCTCAGGTGGAGCTAATGGTATTGCAACATATGTTAATACTATTATAATGATGCAACATCAAAAAAGAAGATTCATGAATAAAATTGACTATGTAACTAGCCCAGGCTGGATAGATGGTCCTGGTGGACGTGAAAGAGTTGGAATTCCAGGAAACGTTGGTCCACAAATGGTAGTTACAGACCTTGGAATCTTAAAATTTGATGAAAAAACTAAGAGAATGTATTTAGCAGGATATTATCCAACATCTTCACCAGAAGAAGTAATTGAAAATACTGGATTTGATATTGATGTTTCACGTGCAGTAGAACTTGAAGCACCATCAGAAGATGTAATTAAATTAATCAGAGAAGTAATAGATCCAGGCGAAGCATTCATTAAAAAACCAGTAGAAGAATAAAGGAGATATTATGGGTCAATATTCACTAGGTTCATATTTTCAAAATATGAAAACAATAGGCGCACCAATAAAAAAAGTTGATGAAGCTAATAGAGATGAACTTCTTGCAGTTGAAAATGAAATAAGAGAACACATTGAAAACTCTCTTAAAGCAGGTAAACCTGATGAAAAAGTAAACGAAAGAGGGGAAATGACAGCACTTCAAAGAATTGCTGAGCTTATTGATGAAGGTACTTGGTGCCCACTAAATTCATTATATAACCCAGGAGGAAACTCTCACGGCACAACAGGAATCATTAAAGGATTAGCTAAGGTTGACGGAAGATGGGTTTATATAATAGCAAGTGATAACAAAAAACTTGCAGGTGCATGGATTCCAGGACAAGCTGAAAACTTGTTACGTGGTTCAGATACTGCAGAACGTTTAAGAATACCACTTGTTTATATATTAAATTGTTCAGGTGTAAAACTTGACGAACAAGAAAAAGTATATCCAAATAGACGTGGAGGCGGTACTCCATTCTATAGAAATTCAAGATTAAATCAATTAGGAGTTCCTGTAATAGTTGGTATTTATGGTACTAACCCAGCAGGTGGTGGATACCACTCTATTTCTCCAACAATTCTTATTGCACACAAAGATGCAAATATGGCTGTTGGTGGAGCAGGTATATTAGGTGGTATGAATCCAAAGGGATTTATAGATGAAGAATATGCTGAACAAATAGCTGAACAAACAGCAAATGCTAAAAAGGTTGCTCCTCCAGGATCTGTTGGAATCCACTTCTCACAAACAGGATTCTTCAGAGAATGCTACGCTGAAGAAGAAGGAGTATTAGAAGGAATCAGAAAATATTTAAGTATGTTACCAAAATATGATCCTGAATTCTTCAGAGTTGATACACCAAAACTTCCATTATATTCAGCAGATGACATTTATTCAATTATTCCAATGAATACAAAGAGAGCTTATGATGTTTATGATGTTATAGCTAGATTATTCGATGGTTCTGAATTTATGGAATACAAGAAAGGCTATGGACCAGAAATGGTTACAGGACTTGCAAAAGTTAATGGTCTATTAGTTGGAGTTGTAGCAAATGTTCAAGGTCTATTATTAAACTATCCTGAATATAAAGAAAAATCAGTTGGTATGGGCGGAAAGCTTTACAGACAAGGTCTTATCAAGATGAATGAATTTGTTACTTTATGTGCAAGGGATAGATTACCAATTGTGTGGTTACAAGATACTACAGGTATTGATGTTGGTGATGATGCAGAAAAGGCTGAATTGTTAGGTCTTGGTCAATCACTTATTTATTCAATTCAAAATTCTGGACTTCCTCAATTGGAAATTACAATGAGAAAAGGTACTGCTGCTGCCCACTATGTACTTGGTGGACCTCAAGGAAATGATACAAACGCATTTTCACTAGGCTGTGCAGCTACTGAAATCAACGTAATGAATGGAGAAACAGCCGCTAATGCAATGTACTCTAGAAGACTTGTTAAAGATAAGAAAGCTGGAAAAGATCTTCAACCAACTATTGATAAGATGAATGAATTAATTCAAGATTATATCAATAAATCAAGACCAATGGCTTGTGGTCAAATGGGTCTTGTAGATGAAGTTGTTAACATGAATCTTTGGAGAAATTATATAATAGCATTCACAGAAAGCTGTTATCAAGATCCTGATTCAATTTGTCCAGTTCATCAAATGTTAACTCCAAGAGTTATAAGAGATTATGACAGAATAAATAATATTAAATAAAATATTAATATATTGAAAAAATTAATAATAGGGCGATTATGTTCGCCTTATTATTTTTTTTACATTATATTACGATATTTTTGACTAAAAGTTAATCAATGTATGAAAAATTTATTAAAATCTTAACAAAAGAATTAAAATTATTGGCACAAATGGGGTAAAGTGCCTAATTCCATCATTTAGAATTTTGACAAAAATAAATATACATAGTAGAATATATTTGTAATTAGGTTAATCTTTTGTAATTTTTTATAAAAAGAGGGGATTAAATGAGTGATGTTTTAACAATGGGTGTTGATGTTGGGTCAACTGCTTCAAAAAGTGTAATATTAAAAAACGGAAAAGAAATCGTTGCTTCCTCATGTATAGATGTAGGGGCTGGAACCAGTGGACCTGCCAGGGCAATCAAAGAAGTTCTTGAAAATGCAAAAATAACTAGAGATGACGTTGCTTATGTGATGGCTACAGGTTATGGTAGAAATTCGCTTGAAGAAGCTGATTACCAAATGTCAGAATTGTCATGCCACGCAAAGGGTGCATATTTTTTGTTCCCAAATGTTAGAACAATTATTGATATTGGAGGTCAAGATGCTAAGGCTCTAAAAATTGGCGATGGAGGTATGCTTGAAAATTTCGTTATGAATGACAAGTGTGCGGCAGGAACAGGAAGATTTCTTGATGTAATTGCCAGAGTTTTAGAAGTTGATGTATCAGAACTTCAAAATTTAGATGCAAAGTCCACAAAACAAGTAGGTATCTCTTCAACGTGTACAGTTTTCGCTGAATCAGAAGTTATTTCACAACTTGCAAGCGGAACTAAGATAGAAGATATTGTTAGGGGAATTCATGATGCTATAGCCTCAAGAGTGGGTTCTCTTGCTAAACGTGTAGGACTAAGAGATGATATAGTTTTTACAGGAGGAGTGGCGCTTAACAAGGGTATGGTCAGAGCTTTAAGTGAAAATACTGGTCATAAAATTTTAACGTCACCTTTATGTCAACTAAATGGAGCTTTAGGGGCAGCTTTGTTTGGTTATCAAAAATATAAACTAGAAGCTAGAAAAAAAGCTAGAGTTAAGGCATGATTAGGAGGGAAATATGTCTGGAAAAGTAATTGAAAAAATACCGGGTAAAAAACCAAGACCAATAGAAGGTCATAAACCCGCAGCAGCAGTATTAAGAGGTGTAGTAGATAGAGTATATGGAGCAGCATGGGATGCTAAGGCAAGGGGAGAGCTTGTTGGTTGGTCATCATCAAAGTTTCCTATTGAACTTGCAAAAGCTTTCGACTTAAATGTTACTTATCCTGAAAACCACGCTGCAACAACAGCGGCTAAAAAAGATGGATTGAGATTATGTCAAACTGCTGAAGATATGGGATATGACAATGATATTTGTGGTTATGCAAGAATAAGTCTTGCTTTTGCAGCAGGAGAACCTACTGACTCAAGAAAGATGCCACAACCTGACTTTGTTTTATGTTGCAACAATATCTGTAACATGATGACAAAGTGGTATGAAAATATTGCTAGAATGCATAATATTCCTATGATTATGGTTGATATTCCATTCCAAAATACTGTTGATGTTCCTGAAGAAAAAGTTGACTATCTAGTTGGACAATTCCAATATGCGATAAAGGAACTTGAAAAATTAACAGGCAAAAAATTTGATGAAAAGAAATTTGAAGAAACTTGTAAGATTGCAAATAGAACAGCAGCAGCTTGGTTAAAAGCTTGTTCCTATATGGCTTACAAACCATCTCCACTTTCTGGATTTGACTTATTTAACCACATGGCAGATATAGTTGCTGCTAGATGTGAAATTGATGCTGCAGAAGGTTTTGAACTTTTAGCAGAAGAATATGAACAATCAGTAAGAGAAGGAACTTCTACTTGGGAATATCCTGAAGAACACAGGATCCTATTTGAAGGTATTCCTTGTTGGCCAGCATTAAAGGCATTATTTAAACCTTTACAAGAAAATGGTATAAACGTAACAGCTGTAGTTTATGCTCCAGCATTTGGTTTCCAATATACAGACGTTCGTTCTATGGCTGCTGCATATTGCAAGGCTCCATGTTCAGTATGTATAGAAGATGGTGTTGAATGGAGAGAAACTATGGCTAAAGAAAATGGTATTTCTGGAGCTTTAGTTAACTACAACAGGTCATGTAAACCTTGGTCAGGAGCAATGCCTGAAATCGAAAGAAGATGGAAGGAAGACCTTGATGTACCAGTAGTTCACTTTGATGGTGACCAAGCTGACGAAAGAAACTTCTCTGAAGAACAATACAAGACAAGAGTACAAGGTCTAGTTGAAATCATGGAAGAAAGAAAGCAAAAAAGACTTGCAGCTGGTGAAGATGTTTATACAAACTTCGATAACACTAAAGAAACTGACTGGTCTAAGACTACAATTTAATGGGGTGTATTATGGCTGAAATAAAAGAATTATTAGAAAAATTAAAACATATTGCAGATAATCCAAGGGAACAACTTGACAACTATATTGCTCAAGGCAAAAAAGCTGTTGGAGTTTGGCCTTATTATGCACCTGAAGAAATTATTTATGCTGGCGGTCTTGTACCAATGGGAGTTTGGGGAGGAATTGGACCTATTGATAAGGCAAAAGAATATTTCCCAACTTTCTATTATTCACTAGCCTTAAGATGCCTTGAAATGGGACTTGATGGAACTCTTGACGGATTAAGTGCTTGTATGCTTACAACACTTGATGATACATTAAGACCATTATCACAAAACTATAAAGTTTCTGTTGGTAGAAAAATTCCTATGGTATTCTTAAATCATGCTCAACACAGAAAAGAAGAGTTTGGAAAAATTTACAATGCAAAATTATTTGAAAGTGCTAGAAAAAGACTAGAAGAAATTTGTGATGTAAAAATAACTGATGAAAATTTAAAGAAAGCTTTTGAAGTATATAATGAAAACAGAAGATTAAAAAGAGAATTTATAAAACTTGTTGGAAGTCATTCACAAACAGTTAAAGCTTCTGATAGATGCTATGTTTTAAAAGCTGCATACTTTATGCTAAAAGATGAATATAATACATTACTTAAAGAACTTAATGAAAAATTAAAGGCTCTTCCAGAAGAAGAAAATCTAGGACCAAGAGTTGTAACTTCAGGTATTATTTGTGACAACCAAGGATTATTGGAAGTTTTAGATGATTTCAATATTTGTGTAGTTGCTGATGATGTTGCTCACGAATCAAGAGCATTAAAAATTGATGTTGATACTTCTATTGAAGATCCAATGTATGCACTTGCTGACCAATTTGCTAGAATGGATGAAGATCCAATTCTTTATGACCCAGATATTTGGAAAAGACCAAAATATGTTGTTGATCTAGCAATTGATAACGATGCTGATGGATGTTTATTATTTATGATGAACTTCAACGATACAGAAGAAATGGAATATCCTTCATTAAAACAAGCATTTGAAAAAGAAGCAATTCCACTAATTAAAATGGGTTATGACCAACAAATGACAGACTTCGGTCAAGTTAGAACTCAACTTGAAACATTCTCTGAAATGGTTCAATTAAATAATATGTAATATCTAAGAGTAGCTAATAGCTACTCTTTTTTACCTTTTTTTGATAGTTATGTTGTCAAAAATTTATACTATATAACAGAAAGTGTTGATGGGAAATCATCAGCACTTTTTCAGTTTCTGTTGTAATTAGGTATTTATAAAAAGTTACCGTGAATATTAATTATTTATATGTGTTTTATGTCTTATTATTTAAACCATATTTTTTATGGAAAAAATTATAGCTTAAATAAAAAAATTCTAGGAGGAAAATTCACCACTAATCGCAATAATTTCCTCCTAGAAAATTTTAAAAAATTATAAATTGTTTAGGAATTAATAATTTAAAATTATTAATTTCCTAATTCTTCAAGTTCATAAATATTTAGATTATCTTCTTTATATCCTTCATTTTTAACCTTAACTCTAGCTAGAAGTGTGTCAAGGCTTGTAACTATATCAACTCCACATTCAATGGCAGTTCTTCTTATTTTAAAGCCATCACGTTTGGAATCTCCACCCTTAGTTGGTGTATTCACTACTAAATCTACTTGGTTATTTTCGATTATATCAATAATATTTGGATGAGATTCTGTCAATCTGTTTATTTTTGTAACAGGAATGTTATTTTCTTCCAACATTTTTCCTGTACCTTCTGTTGCGTAGAAACTGTAGCCCAAGTCATTCATAATTTTAGCTATGGATAAAAATTCTTTCTTGTCGTTATCATTTACTGTTGCAAGAACTTTCTTCTTATCATCTTGCATTGATGTGCCGGAAGCTAAAAATCCTTTATACAAAGCTTCTGAAATTGTCTTTCCTATTCCCAAAACTTCTCCTGTTGATTTCATTTCAGGTCCTAGAGAAATTTCAACTCTGGCAAGTTTTGACATTGAGAAAACTGGAACTTTAACTGCATATAGTTTTGGTTCTTTGTATAATCCTACTCCAAAGCCCATATCCTTTAATTTTTCGCCCATAATGGCACGAGTTGCAAGCTCAACTATTGGAATACCTGAAACTTTTGATATATAGGGAACAGTTCTTGATGCCCTCGGATTAACTTCAATTATATAAATATCATCCATATATTCTATGAATTGAATATTTATCATACCTAAAGCCTTGAGACCTTTAGCTATTTTTTTAGTATAATCAAGAATTTTTTCCTTAGATTTTTTGCTTAATTTATCAGCGGGGTAGATTGAAATGGAATCTCCTGAGTGGACGCCAGCTCTTTCTAAGTGTTCCATGATTCCTGGTATAAGAATATCTTGACCATCACAAATTGCATCTACTTCGATTTCCCTACCTAATAAATATTTATCTATCAGTACTGGATTCTTGCTATCTTCTTTGAAAGCCGCCTTTAAATATTTTTTTAATTGGTCTTCATCATGGGTTATTTCCATACCCTTGCCGCCAAGGACATAAGAAGGGCGAACTAATAGGGGGTATTTTAATTTATTAGCAAGTTTAATTCCTTCTTCTACAGAAGAAACTCCGCCTCCCTTGGGTCTATTTATATTAAGAGAATTTAAAAGTTCTTCAAACCTTTCTCTGTCTTCAGCCTTATCAATATTATCAAAATCAGTACCCAAAATTTTAATACCCTTGGAATCTAAAAATTCTGCAAGTTTAATAGCAGTTTGTCCGCCAAATTGAAGTATAACTCCGAGAGGTTTTTCAAGTTCCAAGATATTTAATACGTCTTCTTCAGTTTCAGGTTCAAAGTATAGCCTGTCTGAAATGTCAAAATCTGTAGAAACTGTTTCAGGATTATTATTTATGATTATTGTTGTGTAATTTAGCTTTTCAAGAGATTTTATTGCATGAACTGATGCATAATCAAATTCTATACCTTGACCAATTCTTATAGGACCTGCACCTAGAACCACTACCTTATCTTTTTGAGAAATTTTTATTTGAGCCTTTTTTTCATAGGAAGAATAGTAGTAAGACTCTTTTTCTCTAAAATGACTTGTGTCTACAGGTATATATGAAGGCATAATATTGTATTTTTTTCTTAAATTTCTGATAGTTTCTTCTGATACTTTTAAAAAATTTCCTATAGCCTTATCACTGAAACCATGACCCTTAAGATTTGACAAATATTCTTCAGATAAGTCATTTATATTGAGCTTTTTAAGTTTTTCTTCTTGGTCGACAATCCATTTGATTTTTTCTACAAAATAAGGAACAATTCCTGTAGCTTTTTCTACTTCTTTTATATCATAGCCTCGACGCAAGATTTCTGCCATATCAAAAATTCTTTCATCATCGGCAAATGCAATTCTTTTTTTAAGTTCTTCTAAAGTTTTTTCTTCTGAAAATTCATTTTCAAGAGAATATTTTTTGATTTCAAGGGAACGGATACCTTTCAAAAGAGCCTCTTCAAAATTAGAGCCGATAGCCATAACTTCGCCAGTAGCCATCATCTTAGTGCCTAATTTTCTCTTAGCGAATTTGAATTTATCGAAAGGCCACTTAGGGAATTTAACAACAACATAATCAGGATTTGGGGTGAAAGATAAAAGATTTTCACCATTAGGACATGAGATTTCATCAAGATTTAAACCTGTTGCAATTTTTGTTGCAACTTTTGCAATTGGATAACCAGTTGCTTTAGATGCTAGAGCTGATGAACGAGAAACTCTAGGATTAATTTCTATTACATAATAATCGTAAGTTTTTGGATTAAGAGCAAGTTGAACGTTACATGCGCCCTTAACACCAACTTCATTTACAATATCTATTGAAGCTTTCTTTAACTTATCAAGCACTTCTTTTTTAAGACTTTGACATGGTGCAACAACTATAGAATCACCAGTATGAACACCGACAGGGTCAACATTTTCCATATCACAAATTATTAAGCTATTACCAGCACCATCTCTAATTACTTCAAATTCTATTTCCATATATCCTTTTATGGATTTTTCCAAAAGAACTTGAGATACAGGAGAAATTTTTAAACCATGCTTTAATATTTCCTCTAATTCTTCTTCATTATTGGCAAAACCTCCGCCAGTTCCACCTAAAGTATAGGCTGGACGAACAACAAGTGGAAAACCGATTTTTTCAGCCAATCTTTTTCCTTCTTCAAGGCTTGTAACAATTTCTGATTCTACAAGAGGTTGATTTATTTTTTTCATTGTTTGTCGGAAAATGTCCCTATCTTCACCTTTTTTTATGGCATCAATATCGGTACCTATGACTTCAATATTGTACTTTTTCAAAATTCCCATCTTATCCAGTTCCATTGCCATATTAAGACCAGTTTGTCCACCCATAGCAGCAAGAAGACTGTCAGGCTTTTCTTTTTTAATGATTTTCTCAATAAAGTCAATGGTTATGGGCTCAATATAAATTTTGTCCGCCATTTTCTTATCTGTCATTATTGTTGCTGGGTTAGAATTAATAAGAACCGTTTCAATTCCAAGAGATTTCAAAGATTCAATCGCTTGAGACCCTGAATAGTCAAATTCAGCAGCTTGTCCAATAACAATAGGTCCAGAGCCAATAACAAGAGTTTTCTTAATAGATTTTTTAGGCATTGTATCCTCCCTTTAAAAATGCTCAAAAAAAAATCATGAACCAAGGGTCATGACTTTGTCCAACTCTTGGACTGATTTTTATATATTAATTTTTATCTCTACCATTTAATCACTAATATCAAAAATTTGCAAGTCTTTTTTTTAATTAATTTTTAAAAATTTTATAATAAAACAGATAAGTTAATAAATATTCACCATATATTTTAAAATATTTAATCAGAGAATACTTAAATTTTATTAACTATATTAAAGGCAAAGGTCCGTTTTAATCTGCTTTATTTGGGTATCATATTAAATAAGATTATTTAATTTAACCAGGGAGGAAAAAAGATGCTTATAGATTTAATAAAGAAAAGAAGAAGTTACTATAATATCAATAAGGAGATACCAGTTTCGGAAGAAGAAATTATTAACTTTATAAAAGAGGCTACTGAACTTGTGCCTGATGCCTTCAATATGAAATCACAAAGACTTGCAGTTTTTACAGGACAAAAACATGATGAACTTTGGGATAGTATATATGATGAATTTGGTGGAAAAGTTGCAAGAGAAAAGATAGATTCTTTTAAATCAGGCTATGGAACAATTATTTTTTCTATTGATGAAAATGTTGTAAAATCTTTGCAAGATAAGTTTCCAAACTATGCGGATAGATTTCCAAGTTGGGCTGAACAAGCCAATGCCATGTTACAATTTAGCATATGGGTAGGATTGACAGAGATGGGACTAGGAGCCTCTATTCAACATTATAATCCAGTAATTGATGAAGCCCTCAAGAAAAAATTTGATATTAAAGACCATCACAAAATTTTAGCTCAGCTTGTATTTGGTGGTATTGTAAAGGAGCCTCAAGCCAAGGAAAAAGAGAATGATATAAACCACAGAGTAAAAATTATAAAATAGATTATTTTAATTGCACCCTTTTTAGGGTGTTTTTTTATAAAAAAGCTACAAATATATGGAAATTTATTATATACTTATCTAAGTAAGGAGGAGAGTTATGATTAAAGTTCTCCATTTAATTAGTGGCGGAGATACAGGCGGAGCCAAAACTCATATTTTTTCTTTAATGAAGGGCTTAAAAAATCTTGTAGATGCAAGAATAATTTGCTTCATTAAAGATTCTTTTTATGATGAGGCTAAAGATTTAGGTTATAACATCAAAGTTTTTCCACAAAAATCTAGGGCCGATATGTCTGTTGTTAAAAAATTAAGAGAAGAGATTGATAGAGAAAAATTTGATATTATCCATGCTCATGGAGCCAGAGCAAATTTTATTGTTATGTTTTTAAAAAAATATATAAGAGTTCCTGTAATTACTACGATTCATTCTGATTATAAATTAGATTTTAAAGATTCATTTTATAAGAATCTTGTCTTTACAACTTTAAATAAAGTTGCTTTGAAATATTTTGACTATTATATAACTGTTTCAGATTCTTTTAGGCAAATGCTTATTGAGAGAAATTTTAATAAAGACAAAATTTTCGTATTATATAACGGTATAGATAAGGATAAAAAATTTAATTTTATCCCCAAAGAAGACTTTCTTTCAAGATATAATATTAATTATAATGGGGAGTTCTTGGTAGGTATAGCTGCAAGGCTTGACAAGGTAAAGGACCACCAAACTTTTATAGCCGCTTGCAAAGAAGTCTTAAAAGAAAACACCGATATTATTTTTCTTATTGCAGGAGAAGGGGAAGAGAAGGAAAATTTGCTTAAAGAAATTAAGGATTTTGAGAAAAATATTTATTTTCTAGACTTTGTTAAAGATAACTATTCTTTCTTTAATGCTATTGATTTAAATGTTTTGACCAGCATATCTGAGTCTTTTCCCTATGTTATTTTAGAAAGTGCCCTTATGAATGTAGCAAGCATTTCAACAGATGTTGGGGGCATATCTAAGGTAATTATAAATGATAAGACAGGATATTTGATTGGAGTTTGTGATTATAAGAGCTTAAGCCAAAAAATACTTTACCTGTACAACAACAGGCAAAAGTTAAAAGAATTAGGAGAAAA
>NZ_AEAA01000042.1:0-6031 GCF_000179335.1 Peptoniphilus sp. oral taxon 836 str. F0141 | reverse complement strand
CGAAAGCTTAGCCACAGACTTTTTACAAAAAAAGAATTATATAATATTAGACAGAAACTATAGAGCCTTGGGAACAGAAATTGATATCATTGCAAAAGATGGAGAAGAACTTGTCTTTGTAGAAGTAAAAACAAGAAGAAACCATAGATTTGGAGAAGCCTATGAGGCAGTAACTGAATTTAAAATGAGAAATATAATTCAAACAGCCAATGTTTACATATACAAACATGAGCTTTATAATACACAAGTTCGCTTTGATGTGATTGAAGTATATATAAACGAGAAAAGGATAAACCATATAGAAAATGCCTTTATATTAAGCTAAAAATAAAAACTTCATTCTAAAATTTATAAAATAAAATTTTTGTTTTTAAATAATAAAAAATTTCAGAAATAATTTTATACTATTGAAGAAATATAAAAAGATTAAAATATCTCTTGGAAATTTACAGTCCAAGAGATATTTTTTAATCATTATTAGAATCAGAAGAGAGATTATTTAATTTGCCAGGAAGCGACATAATTATAAGGGAGTTTACATTTGCCATATGGTCTTTCATTTGCTTTTCTGCTAAGGCTATATTACCATTTTTAATCATAGAAATCAGATTCTCATGTTCAACAATAGCATAATCTTTTCTATTTTCAAATCCGCAAATATAATTGTACCTATAAAAAAGGTCATAAAACCTTTTCAACTCTTCAACTAAAAAATTGTTACCACTAATTTTTGCCATTGAAAGGTGAAACTGTCTGTCTAAATTTAAAAACTTTAAAGGTTGGTAACTTTTTTGTATAAAGATTTTTTTTGTAATTCACAGTTTTCTTCAAGAGCTAAAATATTTTCTTCATTACAATTTAAAGTAGCAAGTTTTACTGATAATAACTCCAAATTTTCTCTAATTTGAAAAATTTTAATATAATCATTTAGGCTCATAGGAGTTACTATATTTCTGTTATTAAACTCTATAAAGCCTTCATTTTTCAATTCTTGGATTGCAGCACGGATAGGGGTGCGACTAAGCTTAAATTCTTCTGAAATCTCTACCTCTTTTAATATATCTCCTGGTTTATATTCTATAGTCATAATTTTATCTTTTAGGCTTAAATAAACTTGATATGATATATTTTTTGTATAATCACTTTGCCTGCTCATAAATAAACACCCCAATTATTAAAATTATTTTATTTTCTTTAATTATATAATCTAAGTGTTGAAATTACAAGAATCTAAATTATTAAGTTGTGTAGTTTTAAAATATAAAAATTATAATATAAAATTTATAGAAACTGAATTAATGTATACATATAAATATATAGGAAAACAGTTGACAAACAATAAAAAAAGCCTTATTATGCTAATAAGTACAAAATATATAAACTAAAAAAAGTATACATAAAATAACAGGGGGATATAATGAAATTATCTAATAGAATTTATGATATGCCTTTTTCAGGAACAAGGAAGTTAACTCCTTACATAGAAAAAGCTAAAGAAAAAGGTAAAAAGATTATTGAGTTGTATGTTGGGCAACCAGACATAAAAACACCTGAAGGTTTTTTTGACGCAATTAAAAATTTCAAACCCGAAGTTTTGGCATATGGAGCCAATAACGGAAACCCTAAACTCAGAAAAGTAATAAGTAAATATTATAAAGAAAAAGGGATTGATTTCGATTGGGATGAAATACTTATAACAATAGGAGGAAGCGAAGCTTTGTTATTTTCTCTGATTTCCATTTGCGACCCAGGAGATAAAGTTTTAGCAGTTGAACCTTTATATACTGACTACAATACAATTGCAAAAGAATTAAATATAGAGATTAAGGCAATAACAACATCTCCAGAAAATGGATATCATCTACCTGACAAAAAAACTATTGAAGCACTCATAGATAAAGATACAAAAGGAATACTTATGAATCATCCTAATAATCCAACAGGAACTGTTTATACAGACGAAGAAGTAAATATGATTAGTGATATTGTCTTAGAAAACGATTTATTTTTAATTTCTGATGAGGTTTATAGGGAATTTGTTTATGAAGGCTTGGAATACACAAGTTTCGCACAAATAGAAAAAATTAAAGACCATGTAATAATAGTAGATAGTATTTCAAAAAGATATAGTGCATGTGGAGCTAGGATTGGCAATATAGCATCAAAAAATAAAGATTTCATTAATAATGTTATTAAACTGTGTCAATCAAGAATATGTCCACCAACATTGGATCAGGAAGGAGCGATTGAACTTTATAAGACACCAAAAGAATATTTTAAGGAGGTGAATAATGAATATAGAAAGAGAAGAGATTTAGTTTACGGATTATTGAGTAAAATGGAAGGTATAGTTTGTCAAAAGCCAGAGGGAGCATTTTATATATGTGCAAAACTTCCCGTGGATAATGCTGAAAAGTTTTTGATATGGATGCTTGAAAACTTTGAAGATAATGGAGAAGTTGTAATGCTTTCACCTATCGAGGGATTTTATGCAAGTGAAGGCTTGGGAACTAAAGAAGTGAGAATAGCCTATGTTTTAGAAGAGGATAAATTAAAAAGAGCCATGGAAATATTAGAAAAAGCTCTTGTAAGCTATCCAAATAGAACCAATTATTAAAATGGCCAATTAAATTTTGGTACATAAATAATATATTTAAGGAGGATTTCTAATGAAAAAAAATTTACTTTATATAATGATTTTTACTATGTTAATATCACTTATGGCATGTGGCAAAAAGAATGAATCAAGTAAGGGTAGTGCTGGTGCTATTGAATTAAAATTAGGTCACGCAATGTCTGAAGGAACAAATGCTACTAACCTAATTCATGAATTTGCAGTTAAAGTTGGTGAAGAAACTGAGGGAAGAGTTAAAATTGAAGATTTTCCAAATTCTCAATTAGGTTCTGAAACAGATATGTTAGAACAAATTCAACTAGGATCATTAGATGCAGGTGCAATAATGACAGGTTCAATGCAGGCAATTGAGCCAAAAATGGCAATTGAAGATTTACCATATATGTGGAAAGATATTGATCACGCAAGAAATGCTTTTGATGGTGAATTTGGTGATTATCTAGGAAAATTAATGGAAAACTATGGATTGCAAAAAATTGGATTTATAGAGTGGGGCTACAGAGAAATAACTAATAATAAAAGACCAATTGTTAAACCAGAAGACTTAAAGGGAATGAAAATAAGAGTTGCACAAAATAAACTTCGTGTTGATGCATTTGAGAAATTAGGAGCCCTTCCTACAATGCTTGCTTTTTCAGAGTTATATGGTGCTTTGCAACAAGGAGTTGTAGATTCTCAAGAAAATCCTCTTGCAAATATCGTAGCTGCTAATTTTAATGAAGTACAAAAATATTTATCTATAACTGATCATTTTTATAATCAGGCAATGGTAGTTGTAAATAAAGATACTTGGGAAAAAATTAATGAAGATGATCGTAAAATAATTTTAGATTGTATGAATGAATTATCAGAAAAAATTAAAGATGCGAATGATAAAGATCATAATTCATATATTGAAACATTACGCTCAAAGGGTATGGAGATAAATGACAATGTAGATAAAGAAGCATTTAGAAAAGCTATGTTACCTGTATATGAAGAATGGAGTGCCACTTTTGGTGACGAATTAATGAAAATTTATAACGAAGCATCTGGCTGGTAAGGTGATTTTGTGGTATTAAAATAAAAATAGTTTATTAACAATATTAAAAGTTATATGCTTCATCTGCATAGTTGGGTTAACATTTATTGTAGCTCTACAAGTTATGTCAAGAGCTTTTAAAATATCTCTTCCATGGTGTGAGGAGCTTGCTAGATTTTTCTTAATATGGTTAACTTTTGCAGGGTGTTCTGTTGCACTATCTGAAGATAGACATTTATCGGTAAGTTTTTTTGTAGACCTAACTAAGGGTAATATCAACAAATTTATTGTATTGTTTGGAGAGCTTGTTATTATAATTTTCTACTTAATAATAACGATTTACGGTTTTAAATTGTCTTCTAAAACTATGCATGTATTGTCTCCAACAATGCAGTGGCCAATGGGTTTAGTATATTCTGTATTACCAATTACTTCACTAATGACATTGTATATTTTAGTGACGAAATTTCTTAGCTTTAAAAAAGGAGAAAAATTATGATATTAGGAATACTGGTAGGATTTTTTACATTATTATTTCTAGGAATACCGATAGCATTTTCAATGGGTGTTGTTACTTCAGGTATGCTTGCACTTAAAGGAATTTCTTTAGAAATGATGGTACAAAGGATGTTTGCAGGTGTTAATTCTTTCTCATTGTTAGCTTTGCCCTTATTTATATTAGCAGGAAATATTATGGGCGAAGGCGGACTTACAAAGAGATTAATGAACTTAGCGAATGCTTTAGTTGGTAAAGTGACAGGAGGATTAGCGGTAACTTCTATAGTTACTTGTGCATTATTTGGTGCAGTTTCAGGTTCAACTGCAGCAACTACTTTTGCCGTAGGTTCTGTCATGGTACCAGAAATGAAAAAACAAGGATATTCAAATTCTTTTATAGCAAGTATTATTGGACCTTCAGGAGTTTTAGGGCTAATAATACCCCCCAGTATAACGATGGTTATATTAGGTATTACAGCTAATATTTCTATAGGTGATTTATTTTTAGCAGGATTTATACCAGGAATAGCATTAGCTGCAATGTTATCAATTTATGCAAGCTATATTTCAAAAAAAAGAGGTTTTGGAATAATAAATAAAGAAAAGATTTCTAGTAAGGAGTTATTTGAAATTTTTAAAGATGGTTTTTTTCCTTTAATGACACCAGTAATCATATTAGGGGGTATATTTAGCGGTTGGATGACTTCAACTGAAGTAGCAGTAGTTGCAGTATTATACGGTTTAATTTTATCTGCTTTTTACGGAGAATTGACTTGGGAAAGATTGAAATTTGTAATGATAGATTCTGCGATAACTTCAGCAATAATTCTTATAGTTATAGCAATATGTAATTCTTTTGCTTGGTTATTAACTATTGCAAAGATACCGGAATTAATAACTGGATTCTTTTTAAAGTATGCAAATACACAGACTCAATTTTTGCTAATTGTATCAGGAATATTACTTGTATTAGGTTGTTTAACAGAAGTAACATCATTAATTATATTATTAGCACCTATATTTATGCCAATAGCTATGCAGTATAATATTAATCCTATACATTTTGGTATGGTTTTAATTATGAACTTTGCATTAGCAAATGTTACACCACCTGTGGGACTATCAACGATATGTGGATGCAGTATCACAGATAAAAATATGGGTATAGAGGATACTTTACCTTATCTAATTCATGTTATGCTAATAGTTGCTGTAGCTGTATTCCTTATAATATTTATTCCAGATTTATCGACTTTTTTAGTAAATGCTGTTAAGTAGGTTATCATGATATTAAAAAGAAATAAAAACTTAATTTTTGAAAATCCAAGAAATGGAAGAGGATTTTTGTCAGGATCTTATATAACAGACAAAGAAATATTTAATGGTGTTACAATGATTGCAGAGATGGAATTAGAACCTAATTCAGAAATAGGATATCATATGCACAAAGGAGACGGAGAGCTATATTATATTTTGGATGGAGAAGGCATTTTTGTAGAAAAAGATAATTCAACAAATGTGTCTAATGGAGATTATTGTATTATTTTCGATGGCGAAGGTCATGGATTAAAGAATACGTCAAAGCATAGAAAATTAAAATTTCTTGCAGTAGTTTTTAAGGAATATAAGCAAAGTTAAGATAAAATAAAGTACACAATAGAAAAATTAAAGTATGAATAAACGAATTTAATAAAGAACAAAAATAGTTTAATAATTTTCCTTAAACAAGTCTTGGCTTATGTCAAGGCTTGTTTTCATATAAGTTGTTTTTTCAAAGTTCGTTTATATTTTAATTTATGTTGTCAAAAGTTTTTAATATTTTTTTTAAAATTTTATAGAAATTTTTTAAATCTAAATTGCAACAATAAGTTAGCCAC
>NZ_AEAA01000043.1:0-752 GCF_000179335.1 Peptoniphilus sp. oral taxon 836 str. F0141 | reverse complement strand
ATCAAAGACAAGGGCTATTGAAATTATTGACCAAAATGATGGAATTTTAACTAGCAAAAAAGACTATAGATATTCCTATTTTAGGCAAAGTTACAGCAGGTATTCCAATCTTAGCTGTTGAAAATTTAGAAGATACTATGCCTTTATCATCTGATTTTGTAAGAGATAGAGATTTATTTATATTAAAAGTTAGCGGAGAAAGTATGATTAATGTTGGAATACTTGATGGTGATTATGTAATAATACAAAGAACCAATTACGCTGAAAATGGCGACAAAGTTTTAGCTCTTATTAATGATGAAGCAACCATAAAAACATTTTATAAAGAAAAAGATGGGTTTAGACTACAACCAGAAAATGATTTTATGAAACCAATATATGTCAAAGACCTTAAAATTTTAGGAACTATAGTTGGACTTTACAGAAAATATTAATAATTATTTTAAGAACCCCCACCTAATGATAAAATTTCATCAGATGGGGGTTTATATTCATATGCAATAAATTCTTTTAAAAATTAATTTTATACTTTTATTTATTTAATTTTTACTAGCCCTTCCCTACTTAAATTATTTAATACATTTATCAGGGCTATTTTTCCATGATAATATGTGAGTCCTCCTTGAAAATATACATAATATGGTGGGCGCATAGGTCCATCAGCCGAAAGTTCTATTGAAGATCCTTCAATAAAGCCTCCGGCTGCCATTATTACCTTATCATTATATCCTGGCATATCCCATGGTTTAGGT
>NZ_AEAA01000044.1:0-19308 GCF_000179335.1 Peptoniphilus sp. oral taxon 836 str. F0141 | reverse complement strand
GTCACTAGAATCGAGATTTTCTTTGTCAAAAATTTCAGAAAAAATACTAGAATTAATGAATTTATTTAAGGTTTTTAAAGACTTATTTTTTCCTAAATCCAGCAAATTATTTTTAAGAGAATTTTTATCTTCGCAAGATTCAAAGTTCACAAAAGAAGCATTTTTTAAATCATCAAAACTGATATTTTTATTTCTTAATCTATTGTATAAATCAAAAAATATAGCTTCAACATCTCTTGGAACAATACTAAAATTCAAATCTAAAAGAAAGGACAAATAGTCTTCATTATTATAAGTTGAAAGAATTTTCTTAATAGATTCTTTTAAAAGGATTTGACAAAAAAAATCATTATCTAAATCAAAATTTGAGTTAATATGTAAATACCTGTTATAAGATAAAATTAAATCTTTGCAAAAGGAATGAATGGTCATAATATTAAGTTTGTCAATGTTAAAATCATAAGAGGTTTTAGCTAGCTCATGATAAATTCTATTGTTCATTTCTTCTGTAGCTTTATCAGTAAAAGTTAAAGCTAAAATATTATCAAACTTACCATTTTGAGCTTTAATAATATTTATAAATCTTTGGGTCAAAACACCAGTTTTTCCAGTACCAGCTCCTGAAATCAAAGAAATATTCTTATCTAAAATTGTAGATGCCTTTTGTTGAATCTCATTTAAAACCATAATATATATAACTTTTCCTTTTCTAAAACTCCATCTTTAAAAATTATTTATACTATTACCCTATGTTAATTATACTATATCATGATAAGTTTTTAAAGATAAAGGAAATTAGGTTTTTTCCTAATCTTTTTTTCTCCAACAATATTTAAAAAATATAGTAAAAAGAAGCTGTATTTCTACAGCTTCTAAATCTTTTTTCTCAATCAACTTTTTTAATATTTATTTTAACAGGGTGTCCGTTAAGACTTGATTCTTCTCCACCTTGGTCTTTTTCTTCTATTTTCTTTGCTAATGTTTCAGATTTTATAAATTCTTCATCATTAAATAAGGCTTCTGTTACTTCCTTATCACTGACAAAGGATATTTCAATATTGTCTAAGACATCTAAATCAAGTTTCTTTCTGAATTGTTGAATCTTTGAAATAAATTCTCTAACATAACCTTCATTTATCAGTTCTTCATTTAATTCTGTATCAAGAATTACAAAGATATTATTTGCCATGTTGACGTCAAAACCTTTTTTAGATTTTATATTGACAAGTACATAATCTTTATTTATTTCAATTTCTTCGCCATCAATTTCAATTTTTACTTGTCCATTTTCTAAATCATCAAGAAGTTTTTTAGCATCAACACTGTTCAAATACTTAGAGAAAGATTTAACTTTTGAACCAAGTAATTTACCAACTTCTCTGAAATTTGGTTTCAGTTCAAAATTCATAAATTGACTTAAATCATCTTCAAAAATAACTTCCTTAACGTTTAATTCTTCAATTATTAAATCGCTTAAATCAGAAATTATATTCTTATATTTTCCATCAATTATTACCTTAGAAAGAGGTTGACGAACTTTTATTTTTGCTTCTTCTCTTGCTGCACGACCAAGTGTAACTAGATCCCTAACAAGATCCATTCTATTTTCTATTTTATCATTTATTTTTTCTTCATCAAATTGTGGAAAATCTGCTAAGTGAACAGATTCTTCATCAGTTAAAGATCTGAAGAGTTCTTCTGATATAAATGGAACTATTGGAGCAATTAGCTTGCTTATACCGAGTAATACTTCATAAGTTGTAGCATAAACAGCAAACTTTGAATCATCCTTGTCGGTCTTCCAAAATCTTCTTCTGTTTCTTCTGATATACCAATTTGAAAGTTCTTCAATAACAAAATCAGATATTTCTCTTACAACTTTTGTCAGTTCAAACTTATCCATATCATCTCTAACAACTTTTACAAGTCTATTATATTTAGATAAAAGCCACTTATCAATTTCATCTCTATCTTCATATTTAACTTGGAAAGTTCTAGGATCAATATCATCAGTATTTGCATAAAGACTGAAGAAGTTATAAATATTTCTTAAAGACCTAAAGAATTTTGATTCCATTTCCCTAAGTCCGTCTTCATCAAATTTTGTAGGGTTCCATGGCGGTGATACATACAATAAATACCATCTCACAACATCTGCTCCATATTTATCAAATAGTTCAAAAGGAGCAACAGTATTGCCACGAGATTTGCTCATCTTCTTGCCTTCTTTGTCAAGAATTAAATCATTAACAAGAACATTTTTATATGGGCTCTTGCCTGTCATATATGTTGAAATTGCAAGAAGTGAATAGAACCATCCTCTTGTTTGGTCAATCCCCTCGCAAATAAAGTCTGCTGGGAAAAGTTCATCAAAATTATCTTTATTTTCAAAGGGATAGTGCCATTGAGCAAAAGGCATCGAGCCAGAATCAAACCATACATCTATGACATCTTTTTCTCTTGTCATGATATCGCCACACTTAGGACATTTCAAATGAATATTGTCTACATAAGGTCTGTGAAGTTCCACATTTTCATCAATATCTTCAAGAGCTTTTTCTTTTAATTCTTTACGACTACCTATTGATTCAACATGTCCGCATTTACATCTCCAAATCGGTAGCGGTGTTCCCCAATATCTTGAACGAGAAATTGCCCAGTCGTTTAAATTTTCAAGCCAATTTCCAAATCTTTTTTCTCCGACAAAAGGTGGGAACCAAGTAACTCCATTATTATTATCAACTAATTTATCTTTAAATTTAGTAACTTCTATATACCATGATGGATGCGCATAATAAATTAATGGAGTGTGACATCTCCAACAATGTGGATAATTATGCTTTATCTTTTGTTTTGAAAAAAGAATTCCATTTTCCCATAAATAATTTATTACTTCGGGATCGGTATCAATTACAAAAGTTCCTTTCCATGGAGTTTGGGTGAATTTTCCTTCTTCATTAACAGGATTAACTACAGGAAGTTTATATCTTCTTCCAGTATTATAGTCGTCTTCACCAAAAGCAGGAGCAGTATGGACTATACCTGTACCATCTTCAATAGTTACATAGTCTGCACAAGTTACAAAAAATGCCTTTTCTTTTACATCAATAAATGGAAGGAGTTGTTCATACTCCATATATTCCATTTCTTTTCCCTTTAAGTGCTCAACTACTTGATATTCTAAATCCTTTAGGACCGCATCCTTTAAATTATCTGCAAGATAATAATACTCGTCTTTTACTTTTACCTTTACATAATCAACTTCAGGATTAACACTTAAGCAAACATTTGAAGGTAAAGTCCATGGAGTTGTGGTCCAAGCCAAGAAAAATTCATTATCTTTACCCTTAACTTTAAATTTAACAGTTACAGATGTAGTTGTTATTTCTTCATAACCTTGAGCTACTTCATGAGATGCAAGACCTGTTCCGCACCTAGCACAGTAAGGTAAAATTTTATGTCCTTCATAAATCAAGTCATCTTTAAACATATTGTTTAAAATATTCCAAACTGATTCTATATAGTCATTTTCTAAGGTTACATATGGATGGTCTAGGTCTATCAAATAACCCATCCTCTTTGTAAGTTCTCTCCATTCTTTTTCATATTCAAAAACAGATACCTTACATTTTTCATTAAATTTTTCTATTCCATATTTTTCTATATCTTGTTTGTTGTGAAGTCCCAATTTCTTTTCAACTTCAATTTCTACAGGAAGTCCGTGAGTATCCCATCCAGCTTTTCTGTTGACTTTATATCCAAGCATTGTATGGTATCTGCAAGTTAAATCCTTTAGAGTTCTCGCCATAACATGGTGAATTCCCGGCTTACCATTAGCTGTCGGTGGGCCTTCATAAAAAATATACTTTTTATTACCTTCCCTAGTTTGCACACATTTGTGTAACAAATCTATTTTTTCCCAATATTCAGATATTCTCTCTTCTCTTTGAGCTGCACTATCTTTAGAAAGTGATTCAAATTTTGCCATCTATTTTCACTCCTTTTTAATATTACAATATATAAAAAAAATCCCTTCAAAGAAGGGACGAACTTGCCGCGGTACCACCCTAATTATCCAGGAAAATCACTCATTAATTAAAATAAAATTAAACTCCAAGCTGATACGTATATAAAATCTCAACTGCTTGCACCAAACGCAGATTCTCTAAATGATTAATTTTATACACCGTTCTCTTCACCGTTTTATATATAATTGTCTATCGTTTCGCTGTTAAACATATTTATAATACTCTTTTGTATATGAAAAAGTTTACTATGAAACTTGCAATGTTTAACTCCCTCTATAGTTTTTCTGTTGCAATACTGGTCATGAGCTAAACATCTATTTATTACAGTTGGACCTTCAATTGCACATATTATTTGATAAAGAGTTATTTCTTCTTTAGGTCTCTTTAGACCATAGCCACCCTTAGCACCTCTTTTTGCATAAGTTATTCCCGCCAAATTTAACTTTCTCAAAATTCTCAGAGTAAATCTTTCCGTAACTGAACACTCCTCTGCTATTATGGGCGCTCCAATTATTTCATTTTCATGAGATGCCAAGAAACTCGTAATTCTAAAAGCATAGTCTGTTTCTTGTGTAATTTTCATCTAATTACCCCTCCATTTTAATATAATTTAAACTTAATGTCAACAAACTTAATTTTATACAAACTCGTTTACAAAAAACTTTGTTAATATTTTTTTAACATTAAAAGTAATAATATAAACCCAATTAAGATTTAAGTTTTAATCATAATTTATTAAAAATATAATATCAATCTGTACTTAATATATCAAGTTTATCTTGATAAAAATATTTTTAAATTTAATAAGACCGCAAATTATTACGGTCCCAATTCATGCTAAAAACATTAAATTTATCAAGCTTAAGATAAATATAATAAAAAATCTTTTATTTTTTATTGATTTATTAATATATTTTTTCTTGTTCTCTCCTTGTCTTAACGATAATATTATCTTCATTTAATTCTATATCATCTCTTGTTAAGACAGTATCTTTTTTAATATCCCTCTTAGCATAAGAACCTTCAGTTATTATTCCTATTGGCACATGATTTTCCTTTTTTTGAATCTTTGCATCTTCCAAAGATCCAAAAACAATATATCCACCTATGGAATCAAACTTTTCACCTTTTTTTATATCTCTTTTTGCAACAGCAACAGTTTCTGCATAAGGTTTATCCTTAGGGCAAATAGTTGAATCACCAAGTAAAACTGCCCTCATTATTGAGGTAGGTGTTTCCAAACTTGTAAGGTGGAATGGCCTATAAATTGCAAAATTATCACCCTTGCCCATTGATAGATATTCCATTTCTTTTCTTATAAATTCATTTTTGGTTTTAATTATTGCAAAAACTCCAGGTGCTATCCCCTTAACAAAATCTACAATTCCATAAGAATTTAAAATTCCACCTTGGGATTTTAATTTTATATCATCAGCCAAGGTTTTAGGAGTTGAATGGAAAAAATGACAGCCTCTGACATCTGGTAAGAAGCCCAACGCATTACAAACTGCATTAAGTTCAATCATTGTATTTGTTCCATCAACAAAAGATGTCAACATTCTTTTATTAATTCCTCGTCTTTTGGCATCTTGGGCTAAGTCATCTTGTGTTGCATAATTATCAAGAGCGTTGTTTTTACCTTTTCCCAAAACTAATACTTCAAAGCCACAATTTTTACAAAAATCATAAAGGTCTACAATAGCTCCAGGTTCATCTCCGGCAGTTCCGGAATAAACAATCCCACTTTCTTTAGCTAAATCTTTTAAATATGGACCTACTGTAGCATCCATTTCTACATTTAAACTAACTATATTGACTTTATTTTTTATGGCACAAAGAGAAATTTGGCATCCCACATCTGTAACACCTGTGCAATCAACAAGACAATCGCTAATAGTTGCTGGTATAAAATTATCAAGAGTGCCAACGTATTTATTTTCTTTTATAGCTATTCTAGCCTTATCTATGTCATTAGTTAAAATATATCTATCTTCAGGAATTTTTGCTATGGCAAAAGCCTCTGTAAGAGATTCTTTTCTTCTAGCAGAAATAATAGATGGACCAAAAGCTTCCATAATATTCAAAGTTGTTAATAAGGACTTGCCCATTATTCCTAGTCCTACTATTCCAACACATATATTTCCATGTTCTTTTAATTTATTTTGCAAATAATTCATATTGCCTCCGTTAGTAATTAAAATTCTTACTTAAAGTATAGGCACAAGCAAAAGCGAAATGTAAATTATAGCCTCCGCATTCTCCATCAACATCAAGAGCTTCACCTATTATATATAATCCGTCACAAATTTTGGAAGAGAAATCAAAGGGGGAAACTTCTGAGATATCCACTCCCCCTCTAGTAACCTGTGAATTTTCAAATCCTGTCGTACCCTTTACATAAAACTTAGAATTGAAAAGAATATCAATAATATCACTGTAATATTTTTCCAAAAAGTTAAGTGGTGTATTTGATTTAATTCCCAATGTTTCCAAAATATAATGTATAAATTTTTTATCTACAAGACCTAATAAAAACTCATCGATACTATAATCATTAAACATATAAAAAGAGGAAAATATTTCTTCCTTATCAATTTTATCACTATAATTTATAAGTGGCATTTCAATGTATAAGTCATTATATTCTGATAATTTTACAGATATATCAAGTATAGGTGGCCCACTAATACCATAAGATGTAAAAAGTAAATCGCCATACTTCTCTATTATTAATTTTTCTTTTGAATATAACTTAACCTTTCCAACCACCTTTGTTCCTTGAAGGTGTTTTAGATAAGCTGACTCAAGTTTAATCTGAGTGAGTGCTGGAAAAATCGGAGTGACTTTGTGTCCCAATTTTTTTAAGATTTTGAAAAAAGAACCATCACTGCCAGATTTTGGCATGGAAGAGCCTCCACAAGCAACAATAAGCTTATGGCAATAAAATTCTCCCTTGTTAGTTATGAGTTTAAATTTATCTTTTTCTTTACTTACGGATAAAACTTCAGTGTCAGTATTAATACAGATATTATTTTCAGAAAGTTTTTTCATCAAAATACTCAAAACTGAATTTGCCTTCAAAGTTATAGGATAAATTCTATTATTTTCAACACAACTATAAAGCCCCATCATTTTAAAATAATTGACAAGGTCTGTATTTGAAAAACTATCAATAGCATTTTTTACAAACTCAGGCTTATTATAATTATTTTCACTTAAATTAATGTTAGAGTAATTACACCTACCATTGCCAGTTACTAATAATTTTTTACCTATTCTTGAATTTTTCTCTAAAATTCTTACATTGTTATTATATTTTTTTAAATTTATAGCGGCAAAAATACCAGAGGCACCGCCACCGATAATTATTATATCCATAAGTCCTCTAAAAATTTATTATATATAAAAATATACGTTTTTACAACATTTGAACCTATTTTAAAGAAAGATTTATTATTTTTATTTTTTAAAAAATATGGGCTATGTATGATTATACTTGTCACTTAATATGTATATATATTTATGGTAGAATAATAAAAGAATTATTATTTTTTTTAATTTGGAGATGACAAAATGAAAGATCTACTTGCTTGGGCAGGCAAAAATCAAGCCAATAAATTGGAAGATGTTATAAATGATGCAAAAAATCCTACATTTTGGGAATCTATTGATTGGCCTGGTATTCTCAAAAAATTTGCTTTTGCCCTAATAATATTTATAATAGGATATTATGTTTTGAAAGTGATCAATTTACTTATAAGAAAAATTATGAACAGACATAATATTAATAAGGGGCTCACCCACTTTTTTATAAAATTCTTTTCATTTTTTTACTTATTCGTATTGTTTACAATAATTGCAGGAAATCTCGGCTTTAAAATAACTTCTTTGATAACCTTGATTGGTTCTTTAGGTCTAGCCATTGGTCTAGCCATGCAAGGCTCACTTCAAGATTTAGCCTCAGGTATTCTAATTGTAACATTGAATAATTTTAGAGTTGGTGATTATGTCTATGTTGGTGAAAATGATAACCTATTAAAGGTTTATTCAATAAATCTTTTTAATTCCTTATTTAGAAATTCATCAAACCATATTGTAAGTTTTCCCAATTCTTATCTAACTAAGAATAAAATCACTAATCTTTCAACCCTTGATTATGTTTATTGCTCTTACTATTTTCATGTTCCTGTAGATGTTGATGTTGAACTTGTAAAAACACTTTGCAAGGAAGTTTTAGATAAGGAGGAACTGATCATACACGACCAAGATTACCTAATAAAAATTTCGGAAATTACAGATTATTCCCTAAAATTTTTAATGTCTGGTCAAGTAAAAGCTAAAGATTTACTTGCTTGCCAAGGTAATCTACTAGAAGGTATGAGGCTAGCTTTTAAAGCCCATGGCATTAAAGTTCCCCATCAAAAATTTATAATTTCAAATGAAGAATAAGTTTTAAATAATAATCTTTACAATTTCAAAAAAGAATTTGCATGATATGACAAATGGAGGATTTAATCAGTCCCCCATTTTTTTAATGAAGAAATAAATCCTCTAATATCTTCTTTATTTGTCCTATAATCAGTAACAAGCCTGATAATAGATTCTTTTTTATCATCAACTTCAAAAATATTTTCTTTTTTTAAAAATTCAATTTCTTTTGGATTTGACTTTAGAAAAATTTGGTTAGATTCACAAAATATAGGTTCTCTATCTATTTTCTTTAATTCATCTACCAATAATCTTGACATTTCCCATGCATGATACGCATTTTTATAGTATAAACCATCAGTAAATAGTGTTTGAAATGACAAAGAAATTAAAAATGATTTTGCCATCATAGCACCTCTTTGTTTTATATAATAGCGGAAATTTTTTCTTAAATTCTCATCTAAAATTACAATTGCTTCTCCAAAAATTGCTCCATTTTTTGTTCCCCCTATAGAAAATATATGAGAGTATTTCCCATAATCTTCTAATTTGCTATTATTTGCTGCCATCGCATGAGCAAGTCTTGCCCCATCAATATATAAATATAGACCATTATCAACGCAAAAATCATATATTTTTTTAATTTCATCTATCGAATAAACTGTACCCTTTTCAGTTGTTTGGGATATATATACAACTTTAATTTTTACATCAATTTCTTCACTCATATTATTTATAAGATCTTTAATCTGATGGGCTTTCATTTTTCCATCAGGGCTAGATATATTTATAACCTTGTGACCTGTTGCCTCAATTGAACCTGTTTCATGGTGACTTATATGACCACTATCAAGGGCTAAGACTGCCTCATAGGGTCTTAGAGCAAAAGTGGTAGCTAAAATATTTGCAGCCGTTCCCCCAGAAATAAACTCAATCTGAGAATCTTTTTTTATTTCATTTTTTAACAATTGACTGGCATTATTTGAAATTTCATCAAGTCCATATCCACAATAATTATTGTTGAAAATTTTTTGCATATTTTCATAAATTTCCTTACAACCAAAATCCTTATAATCATTTAAAAAATTATTCATAAAACACCTCATATTTATCATACCCAAAAATAAAAACTCCACCCTTACAACTATATGCACTGGATGGAGTAGTAAAATTATGATATTTATTTTAAAAAAATTAGTGGTTGAGCCTTAAGCTATAAAATTTAACAATAAAATTTATAAAAAAATTATTGAATGAGTTAAAATATTTATTACCACATTTGCAACAAATGTTGAAGCAATAAACTCACAAAAGTTATACCGATAAAACAAGAAAAACCGAGAACTATAGGCTTGCCACCATTTTTTATCAGCTTAACAATATCAGTATTTAAACCGATAGCTGCCATTGCCATAACAATAAAAAATTTAGATAATTCTTTAAAAGGAGCAAATATAGCTATATCATAACCAATTTTTAAAGCAATTGTAGTTATAACACTAGCTAATACAAAATAAATAATAAAAAAAGGAAAAATTTGTTTAAGTGATGGTTTCTCACTTGTTTTTGTATTTGAATTTTTAGCCCTGTAGATAGCTATAGCAAGTGTTATAGGTATAATAGCAAGTGTTCTTGTAAGTTTAACAGTTACAGCCTTGTCAAGAGTTTGAGTGCCTAAGTTATATAAATTATCCCAAGTTGAAGCAGCAGCAGTAACTGATGATGTATCATTTACAGCAGTACCTGCAAAAATTCCAAAAGCTTGACCACTTGTTGTTGAAAAACCAATTAATGAGCCAAAAGTCGGAAAAATAAGTGCAGCAAGTAAATTAAAGAAAAAAATAACTGATATGGCTTGGGCAACTTCATCTTCTGAAGCATCAATACATGGAGCCGTTGCAGCAATTGCAGAACCCCCACAAATTGATGAACCTACACCTATTAAAGTTGTAATATTTTTGTCCATTTTTCCAAATTTATACCATAAAAAAGCTATAATTAATGACGTAGAAATAGTAGATAGAATAATTGGAAGTGATTCTTTGCCAGTTTCTAAAACTACGCTTAAATTCATACCAAATCCCAAAAAAATAACTGCATATTGTAATATTTTTTTTGATGTAAATTTTATCCCATCATTAAAAACAGACTTATCCTTCATGAAAAACCCTACAAACATACCTAATAGGATTGCAAGAACAGCTCCTCCAATTATAGGAAAAATTTTACCTAAATAATGACATGGAAGGGCAAGAGTAAAGCAAAGGAGTATACCCTTTAAATTTTTTTTAATAAAACTATTCATTTTTTCTTTAATCTCCTTATTAATTATTTTGCAAATTTATATTTGCAATCATTTTTAAAATAAAAATAAAAACTATTATACTTTTTTGCTTAAGTATAATTTTTAGCACTTAAAAATTATAACAAGAATTTTCTATAATGTATAATTATAAATATTTACATATCTATAAATATTTGTTATGATGAAAAAAGGTGATAAAATGTTAGATTATAGGACAAATACTTTTATAACACTATGCCAATGTATGAATTTTACCAAAGCTGCCCAAAAACTAAACCTAACCCAACCGGCAGTATCAGGTCATATAAAATATTTAGAAAATTTTTACCAAGCAAAACTTTTTATTAGAGATAAAAAATCATTAGTTTTGACAGACCAAGGAAAAATTTTATACATGGCATTAAATTCTATGGCAAATGACCAAGTTAAAATTAAAAATATTATCAGTAAAAATACGGTAAAAAACAAAAAGATTTCACTGGGTCTAACCAGAACAATTGCAGAATTTACCGTTTTAGATAGACTAATAGAATTTATTTCAAAAGAAAAAAATAGCGACTTCTACATTCATTACAAAAATACCAAAGATATACTTGAAGATTTGGAAAAAGGAAAAATAGACTTCGCAATAATAGAAGGATTTTTAAAAAGTCAAAATTACTATGTAAAAAAATTTAAAAGTGAAAAATACATATGTATAGCTAATAAAAATCACAAATTTAGAAATAAAATTAATAATCTCTCAGATTTATTATCTGAAAGATTGATTATTAGAGAAGAAGGTTCCGGAACCCTAGCAATATTAAAAAATATGCTGGCAATTCAAAATTTATCCCTAAAAGATTTTAAAAATATAATTCAAGTTAATAATATGCACGCCATAGTAGAACTCTTAGAAAAAGATTGCGGCATAAGTTTTCTTTTTGAATCTGCCGTTAAAAAGCATTTGGAAAATAAGGAATTTATTTCAGTTAATCTAAAAGACTTTAAAGTATCCCATGATTTCTCCTTTGTGTGTAACAAAAACTCCATATTTATAGACGATTATTTAGAATTATTCAATAGCTTTGTAGAAAAAAATAAGAACACCTAGGGGCTTTAAATTTGGGACTTTAGAAAACTGTTTTAGGAAGTCTTTAGGTGGAAAAAAGCTATAATTTTAAATTCATAGGCTTTTTATTTGGGAGCATTGTTTATATTGGGGATATTTTAAGTAAGGTAGAGCTTCATAAATACAAGAACCTTAGTCTGATTTTGAATGCCCCAGAGAAAGCTTAAATGGCTTCTCTATTAGTCTAGACACACTAAAAAATCACACATTTTGATAAAATATAAAAGGAGGTACTTATGCCATTTGAAATAGTGAGAAATAACATAGTAAATATAAAAGTGGATGCAATTGTAAATACAGCAAATCCTAAACCTATAGTAGGTGGCGGAGTAGATAGTGAGATTCACAAAGGTGCAGGACCGGAGCTTCTAATTGCAAGAAAGAAAATCGGAAACATTGGCTTTGGCAATGCCTTTATAACATCTGCATATAATTTAAAGGCAAAATATGTAATCCACACTTCAACTCCATCCTGGGAAGGTGGATATAAGGGAGAAGGAGAAATACTTTCAGATTGCATTAAAAACTCTTTAAACTTGGCAAAAGAAAAGGGCTGCGACTCCATAGCCATGCCTTTGATCGGAACAGGAACCTGTGGATATCCAAGCGACTTGGCGCTTCAAATTACCATTAAAGAAGTGAGCGAATTTTTATTAAAAAACGAAATGCACATATACCTTGCAGTCTTTTCAAAGGATGCCTTTTCATTGTCAAAAAAACTCTTTAAGTCTGTAAAAGAATATATTTCAGAAAACTACGTTGAAGAAAAAATAAATAAAGAATACATAGGCTCACTTCGCAGAAAATATAGTTTAGAGGCTAACAATGTGCAACCCTTTATCCAAGACAGTGAATGTATAGAAGACATTTTAAAAAATTTGGACGAAGGATTCTCCAAGACCTTATTAAGACTAATAGACAACTCCGGCAAGACGGATCCTGAAGTTTATAAAAAGGCAAATATTGACAGAAAGCTTTTTTCCAAAATCAAAAATAATCCCGAATATCGTCCCTCAAAGACCACCGCAATAGCCTTTGCCTTGGCATTAGAACTGAATAAGGATGGGATGGAAGATTTAATAGGAAGAGCAGGCTATGCCCTCACAAGAAGTAGCAAGTTTGACGTAATAATTGAGTATTTTATCGAAAGAAAAAATTACAACATCTTTGAAATAAACGAAGCATTATTTGCCTTTGACCAACCTTTAATTGGAGGATAAATGTCGCCTTGAAAGTGACCTAAATATCTTCTTTATTTTTTACAATATAGTAAAAGAAAGGAAGGATAATAATGATAGAACTTGTATTTATATTAGATAAGAGTGGCTCAATGCAAGGCTTGGAAAAGGACACAATAGGTGGCTTTAACTCTATGATCGAAAGGCAAAAAAAAGAAGAGGGAGAAGCATTAGTCTCCACAATATTATTTAACGAAGAAAGTAAAGCGATACACGACAGAATGTCCATAAAAGATGTTCCAAAGCTCACAGATAAAGAATACTATGTAGAAGGATGCACCGCTCTACTTGATGCAGTTGGAGGAGCCATAAAACACATAGGAAACATTCACAAGTATGCTCGCAAAGAAGATGTGCCAGATAAGACATTATTTGTAATCACAACAGACGGCATGGAAAACGCCAGCAGAAGGTACAGTTACAAAGAAGTAAAAAGACTAATCACCAACCAAAGAGAGAAATATGGCTGGGAATTTATCTTCTTAGGTGCAAACATAGACGCAGAAGGAGAAGGAGAAAAGTTTGGCATAAAAAGAGAAATGGCGGTAAACTATCACAGCGACGAAAAAGGCACAGAACTAAACTACAGAGTCATAGGCGATGCCATAAGCTATGTAAGAAGAAACAAAGGAAGAGTCGACAAACACTGGAAAGACGAAATCACAGAAGACTACAAAAACAGAAAAGACAAAGGATGAAAATAATTAAAGAAACGCTTTATTATTGGGAATATTCGCAAGTATTTAAGCTTGCGTCTATCCCCTTTAATATAAAATGGAAATTTAAATAAGGCTTAATCTACTTCATTTTAGTACTAAAAATCGGCACAAAGGTTAATTTCTTCATGCCGATTTGATTTTGTAAAAATACTTTATTTATATTTCCTAAGTTCTTATTTTTCTTTACCTATTTTTTTAAAATAGTCTATTATTTCTTTTTCGTAGCCTATATTTTTTGGTTTATAATATTTTTTATCTTTAAGTTCATAAGGAAGGTAGTCTTGTTTGACATATGAATTTTCGTAATCATGAGGATATAAATATTTTTCATGGCTTTTGTTTGCTGGATTATTTTTATCTCTGAGATATATTGGTATCGTTGACTTTCCTTCTTCTTTGATATCTGAAATTGCCTCATTTATTCCACGATATGCTGCGTTTGATTTTACAGAGGATGCCAGATATGTGGCGCATTGTCCTAAAATAATTCTAGCTTCAGGCATTCCCACTGCATTGATATTTTGAAAGCAAGCAGATGCTACAACCATAGCCATGGGATTTGCATTTCCTACATCTTCTGATGCAAAAATTATCATTCTTCTTGCTATAAATTTTATATCTTCTCCTGATTCAAGCATTTTGGCTAAATAGTATAGGGCTGCATCAGGATCTGTACCCCTTAGAGATTTTATAAAAGCTGAAATTGTATCATAATGTTCGTTGCCACCATTGTCATACAATAATTTTTTTCTTTGCATGGAATTTTCGAGAACATCTAAAGTTAGATTTACTTCATTGTCAACTTTATCTGTTGATAATACTGCAATTTCTAAAGAATTTAGAAGAAATCTCCCATCGCCTGATGAATTTCTGATTAAAAATTCTCTTGCTTGTTCAGACAAATTAATTTTTAAATTTCCAAAGCCTTTGATTTTATCACTGATCGCCCTGTCAATTAATTTATTCATGTCTTTATTTTCTAATGCTTTTAAATTTAATATTTGCAATCTGGATAAAAGTGCTTTATTGACTTCAAAATATGGGTTTTCAGTGGTTGCCCCAATAAGTATAATTATTCCTCGCTCTACATAGGGCAAGAGTGCGTCCTGTTGAGTTTTATTAAATCTGTGAATTTCATCAATAAATACAATAGTTTCTATATTTGAAAATTTGAAATCATCTTGAGCTTTTTGTAAGACTTCTCTCAGCTCTTTGATGTTTGATGTAACTGCAGAAAGTTCCACGAAATTTTTATTTGTCAAATTAGCAATTATTTTTGCAAGGGTTGTCTTTCCTACTCCTGGAGGTCCATAAAAAAGCAAAGAATTTACCCTGTCACTCTTAATAAGCCTAGAGAGAAATTTCCCTTGACCTATAATATGGTCTTGACCAACAAATTCTTCTAAATTTTTGGGTCTTAGCCTATCGGCAAGAGGCGACTTATTATTAAGATTTTTTTCCATAGATAAGTCAAATAGATTCATTTTTATTTATTATTTTTTCCAATTCATCAACAAAAGTTTGTAAGTCTTTAAATTCTCTATAAACTGAGGCGAATCGCACATAAGAAACCTCATCTAATTTTTTTAGTTCTTCCATAACCATCTCACCCACATCTTTGGAGTAGACTTCTTTTTTCATTGAATTTTGAATGTTTTTTTCAATCCTATCGCTTGCATTCTCTATTTTTTCTCTTGATACAGGTCTTTTTTCACATGATTTTATCATTCCATTTATTATTTTATCTCTATCAAATGCTTGCCTAGTCCCGTCTTTTTTTATAACCATAATGGGAGATGATTCTATTTTTTCATAAGTTGTAAATCTCCCCTTACATTTTAAACATTCTCTTCTTCTTCTTATTGTATTATCTTCAGTTGGTCTTGTATCAACTACCTTAGAATCTTCATAAGCACAAAATGGACACTTCATAATTACCCCTATTCAAAAACCCCAACTCTTCATATTCAGTTCAAATAAAAAATTAGGGTTATATTAGTTCATAATAAATTGAGCGGACGTAAAATCCGCTCATAATTTCAATAAAACAAATTATTTGTTTCTATTAATTTTTAAGAATGATGGAATTTTTAATTCTCCATTGTCTTCTTCTTCATTTTCTTTTAAATTTCTTGCAACAAGGTTTGGTTTTTTCTTATCATCCTTCTTGCCATCATCTTTATATTGGTCAAATTCTGTTGCTATTACTGTAATCTTAACTTGATCTTTAAGAGTTTCGTCAATTCCTGCTCCGAAAATAATGTTAGCATCTTCATCTACACATTCACGAATAAGATCTGCAGCTTCGTTAACTTCAAAAATTCCGAGATCATTTCCTGCAGTAATATTAAGTAATACTGATTTTGCTCCTTCAATAGAAGTTTCAAGAAGAGGTGAATTTATTGCAAGTTTTGCAGCTTCAGTTGCTCTATCATCTCCTGATGCAATTCCTATACCCATATGTGCTATACCCTTGTCTTGCATTATTGTCTTAACATCAGCAAAGTCAAGATTAATTAAATTAGGTACAGAAATTAAATCAGAAATACCTTGAATACCTTGTTTTAAAATTTCATCAGCCATTTCGAAAGCTTCAGAAAAACTTGTCTTTTTATCAGCGATTGATAATAATCTGTCGTTAGGAATTATAACCAAAGTATCAACTTTATCCTTTAAAGCAGAAATTCCTCTTGCTGCAGACTTAGATCTCTTCATACCTTCAAAAGCAAAAGGTTTTGTTACAACACCAACAGTAAGTATTCCAAGTTCTTTAGCAATTTCTGCTATAACAGGAGCAGCTCCTGTTCCTGTTCCTCCGCCCATACCAGCTGTTATAAATACCATATCAGTATCTTTTAATGATTCTTTAATTTCATCAATTGATTCTTCGGCTGATTCTTGTCCTACATCAGGATTAGCTCCTGCGCCAAGACCTTTTGTTACTTTCTCGCCAATTTGAATTTTATTATCTGCTAAGGAAGATTTAAGCGCTTGTCTATCAGTATTGAAAGCATAAAAATCAACACCCTTAATACCGGCACTAATCATTCTGTTTACAGCATTATTTCCGCCACCGCCGACGCCAACAACTTTAATCTTGGCAAAATCATCATGATCCATATCAAATTCCAACATATATATCCTCCTCATATGATAAAATACTTATAGTCTATTTTTAATTACTCTATGCATTAATCTTATTTTATAGAAAATAAGTCAAATAGTCAACAATAAAGTAATAAATTGAAAATAATAATGCTTTCAAGTATTTTTATCAATTATCTTATTAATATTATTTTTTAATTTTTATTATTAATTACCTTTTGTTTGACATCATTATTTATAACTACAGATGTATCTTTAGAAGTATTATTATTATCGAAAATATCCTCTTCCTTAGTATCTTTTTCAACAACAATTGGATTTTCAGATTTTTCCATTTCAATAAGGCTTACATTTTTTCCTGTATTTTTGATATCTTCCAGTATTAATTTTAACATATTAAGCTTATAATCAATATTGTTATAAGACCCAAATTCAACTTTAATTCCATCTACTGTGACAAAAGTTGAGATTGAATCTAAAAGTGATACTGATTTTATATTACCTTCTAAATTAAACTTGCTATCTCTTAATTTTTCCAAAAGCATTACCTTCTCTTGAGAATCTTTATCTCTTAAAATATAATCCCCAACTTTTAAATTTTCAATATCTAGTCCATAAATATCCATTAGATTTGAATTTTTATCTTTAGTTGTGTCAATAATTCTAAAATCACTATCAATTAAATTATAATCTTTTTTTTGAATCTGATAATAGGGTTTTCTTTCTACTATATTTATATTTACCTTACCACCAAGATTAAATGTCATCTTAACATCCTTAACATAAGGAATAGATTTAATTGAATTTATTCTATCCTTTTTAGAAATGTTATAGAATTTATCTGCTGGTCCGAGTTTCGCCTTTCTCAAAACCTCTTCTCTTTTTACCTTTTCAATACCAGAAATATTTATATCTTTTACTTTAAATAAGCTGGAATGTCTTATAGCAAACAAAATTAAAAAAATAATTGTAAAAAAAATAAAAAATCTTGTGAAAATTCTAAAAATCCTCCTAAATTTTCTATTCTTTTTTCTTTTAATTTTCTTTAATTTCCCCATAACACCACTCGATTTATTTAAATTTTATAATTTCCCTTACAATTTCAGAAACGGCATCAGGATTACCCATTTTTTTAGAATTCTCAGCCATTTTTTTTCTTAAATCATCATTATTTAAAATTTCTTCTATATTATCATATAAAAGCTTTCCTGTTAACTTATCTTCAGTAATTATTTGACTGGCATTTATATCTTTATAAGAATTTGCATTAAATACTTGGTGATTTCCAGCAGTATATGACTTGGGTATTAAAATTGAAGCAAGTCCTACCGCAGAAATTTCAGCCAAAGTCATTGCCGATGAAGATGCAATAACAAGATCTGCAGCCATTAAATATTTAGGCACTTCAAAAGAGTAATCAAATATTTTTACATTTTCAGGAATTTCTAAATCTTTCATAAATCCCTCATAATGCTCTCTTCCAGTAACATGAACAAGTTTGAAGTCTATATTATAATCTCCTTTTATAATTTCTTTTATAGCATCGTTAGTTGATTCTTGTCCTCCACTACCGCCAAAAGAAAATACCAATTTATCTTCTGCCTTCAATCCGAGTTCTTGTCTTTTTTTATTCCTATCTAAGTGTGAAAAATCATTTCTTATAGGATTGCCAGTAAAAATAACATTTGAATTTTTAAAATATTTTTTAGCTTCTTTAAAATTTAAAAATACTAAGTCAGCCTTTCTAGATAAAAATCTATTTGTCTTTCCAGGGTAGGCATTTTGTTCCTGAATCATTGTTTTTATTCCCTTTTGTTGGGCTTTTAAGACAATTGGGCAACAAACATAGCCACCTGTTCCTATAACAAAATCAGGTTTAAAATCATTAATAATTTTTGTAGACTCACTTAGTCCTCTCATTAAATTAACCATAGTTATAAAAGTTTCTTTATTAATTTTTTTGCGAGGTAAACCTGAAATATGAATAGGTCTAAAATCATATCCCTTTTTTCCCACAAGCTCTTCTTCTAAAGAATCTTTTTTTCCAACATATATAATTTCTGCATCTTTATCTTGTTTTGTTAATTCATCACAAATGGCAAGTGCTGGATAAATATGACCTCCTGTACCGCCACCACTTAAAATATATTTCATCAATTACCATCCTTTGATATTTTTAGCAATAATCCTACGGCTACCATACTCATAACAAGGGCAGTTCCTCCATAGGAAATAAAGGGTAATGTTATACCTGTTACTGGCAATATTTTACAGGTTACACCTATATTAAAAAATGCCTGTATTCCTATGTAAGTTGTTATACCTATGGCGGTAAATTTATAAAATAAGTCATCCGTTTGAGTAGCTATTTTAA
>NZ_AEAA01000045.1:0-596 GCF_000179335.1 Peptoniphilus sp. oral taxon 836 str. F0141 | reverse complement strand
CTCTACTGATGCTATGGGTAAGGCACAATTTGAAATTTATAATAAAATTTTGGAGGAATATAATGAAAATAATTGATAAAAAAGGTAAGATATTTGGCATTATCAATATTATTGATTTATTGGTGATTTTGTTAGTAGCTTTAATTGCTGTATTCGGTGCTAAAAGACTATCTAAATCGCCTTCAGTTTCAAATGCCCAAAGCAAGAAGGGCATAATATATATGGATGTTAATGAAGTTAAAATGGCAACTGTTTCTAAGATTAAAGAAGGGGACCCCTTGTATGATTATGATAAGGGAACCTACCTAGGCAAGATAAAAAAAGTTTCTTACGAACCTTTTAAAAAAGAAGTTGAATATAAGGGACAAGTTGTTTTAGCAGAAGTTCCAGAAAAATATATTGTTCATATGGAAGTTGAATGTGATGTGAAAGAAAATGACGATTTCTATCAAGTTGGTACTGAACAAATTAGAATCGGCAACCAACAAAGAGTAAAGAATAAAAATATTGCAACTTTTGCAATAGTGATGGACATAAAAGTAGAGTGATAAAATGTATAATTCCATAATTGTTGGAATATCAATGAAAATTACCAG
>NZ_AEAA01000046.1:0-781 GCF_000179335.1 Peptoniphilus sp. oral taxon 836 str. F0141 | reverse complement strand
TAGATTTAATACAGGATTTTTAATGACCAACTTGTTGAGTTGTCTAAAAATAATGTTGAAAAAATATTTACCTATTAATTTCTTTGAAATTATGGCTAATTTTCCTGTAGATACCTTTATAAATCCATTTATTAACAGCACAAAAAAATCTATGGAATTTTATCAAAAAGCTCTTGATAAGGAGCCAGAACTTATGACAGATCAAATAGAAAAATTTTACAAATCTATGTTAGATAAACTTGATGAAATTCCAAGTGTTGGAATCAGTCAAGAAGAAAAGAAAAGAAACAGACAATTATTCGAAAATTATCTAAGCCTTTCATTAAAACTATTTGATTTTAATTTGTATCTATCTAAAGCTTCTAGACAAGCTGCTATTGATGCTCAAAATTCTTATTTTGATAGATTAGAAGAAGAAAAAGGACTTGAAAATTTCTCTGATTTTTATAAATTCTATATTGATAACTTATGCGATGCTTATAAAAATTTAGTGGACTCTCCAGTTTATAAGCAAAAAGCTAAGGCTATATTGGATTTAGTTAATAATAATAAAGAAATGTTTGATAATTATATTGAAGATGGGTTGGGTGCTTTTCCAATTGTTACTCAAAATAAACTAAAAGAGTATTTAGACAAGCTTGAAGATATGACTTCAATACTTATGGATATTCAAAATGAAAATGATGATAGTAAGAAGGGTACTCATATTACTAAATCTGAACTGAGTAAGGATAAAAATTCTCATGGCACTTCTGAAGGAAAATAAGGTCAAGAGTAATAA
>NZ_AEAA01000047.1:0-2558 GCF_000179335.1 Peptoniphilus sp. oral taxon 836 str. F0141 | reverse complement strand
CCATTGATGATATGGCAGATGATTTGATCAAGTTATATGCAGCCAGAGAATCAAAAAGTGGTTTTAAATTTTCAAAAGATTCCAGTTTTCAAAGAGAATTTGAAGATGCCTTTATTTATGAAGAAACTGATGGACAGCTTCTATCGTCTGAAGAAATAAAAAAAGATATGGAAGAAGCCCATCCTATGGACAGACTTCTTTGTGCAGATGTAGGTTATGGAAAAACAGAAGTAGCTTTAAGAGCAGCCTTTAAGGCTATACTTGATGGCAAGCAAGTAGCATTTTTAGTACCAACAACAATTCTCGCCCAACAGCACTACAATATAATGGTGGAAAGATTTAAAGATTTTCCGGTGGAAGTAGGTATACTCTCTAGGTTCAGAACCAAAAAAGAGCAAAAGGAAACCATTGAAAAATTAAAAGCAGGAATTGTAGATATAATTGTAGGCACTCACAGATTATTATCTAAAGATGTAGTCTTTAAAGATTTAGGTTTACTAATTATAGACGAAGAGCAAAGATTTGGAGTGCGTCACAAAGAAAAATTAAAAATGCTAAAGGAAAATATTGACACCCTAACTCTATCAGCAACCCCCATACCTAGAACTTTACAAATGTCTATGATAGGCATAAGAGATATGTCTGTAATTGAAGAACCACCCGAAGAAAGATTTCCTGTAAAAACTTATGTTTTGGAATATAATCCTCTGATGGTGAGGGAAGCAATTTTAAGAGAAGTTGAAAGAGGCGGTCAAGTTTATTTTGTCTATAACAGAGTTGCCAATATGGAATATAAACTTCAGCAACTAAGAGAACTTGTGCCAGAAGTAAGTTTTGTGATGGCTAACGGTCAGATGAATGAAAAAGATCTTGAAGACACTATGCTTTCATTTTTGAGAGGGGATGTAGATGTCTTATTGTGTTCAACAATAATTGAAACAGGGATGGACGTTCAAAATGCCAACACAATGATTATTACTGATTCAAATAGACTTGGATTATCACAGCTATATCAATTGAGAGGAAGAATAGGAAGGTCTTCAAGAGTTGCCTATGCATATTTTACCTATGAAAAAGATGTATCAATTTCAGAAATAGCTCAAAAAAGGTTAAAAACAATTAAAGAATTTACAGAATTTGGCAGTGGATTTAAAATAGCTTTAAGAGATTTGGAAATCAGAGGTAGCGGTTCTATTTTGGGGTCAAAGCAACATGGTCATATAGATAATATAGGTTATGACCTTTACATGAAATATTTGACACAATCCGTAAATAAATTGAAGGGAATCGAAACTAGAGAAACCATTGAAACTGTAATTGATTTAAAAATCGATTCATATATACCAAAAACTTATATAGAAGATGAGCGTTTAAGACTAGAAATTTATAAGAAAATTTCTGTTTTAGAATCTGAAAAAGAATACAGCGATTTGATAGATGAATTGATAGATAGATTTTCAGATTTACCTAAAGAAGTTGTAAATCTTATGGATATATCCCTATTGAGATACAAGGCATCTAAGATAAATGTAATTTCAATAATTGAAAAAGATGGCAAATATACAATTAAATTAAATGAAGAAATCGGACTAAACTTAATAAAAGAGATGGGAGAAAATTTTAAATATATATCCTATGATTTATCTGAGCATTCAGAAATCATATTGGAAAAGTTAAAATATCCCATGGAAGACTTAAAAAAAGCTTTAGTCATAATAAGTTCACAAAAAAATCACAACAAATAAGACTTTATAGTGTATAATATAAATGTTTTATAATAAGATTAAGGAGTAGATGTATGTTTTTAAAAAAATTCACAGCAGCTGTTCTTTCAGGATTAATGCTTGTAAGCTTGAGTGCTTGCGGTAAAGGACCAGAAGGAGTAGCAGCTAAAGTTAATGATGTTGAAATACCAATGGAAGATTTTTATAAATCTTATGCAATAAGAAGGAACCAATATGTTGCCAATGCTGGTGGAGATGAATCAGTTTTAGAAGGTCCAATAGACCCAACAGGCAAGCAATCAAAATTGACAGTAGATCAATATTTGAAAGACATTACGATTAAAGATTTAACTGAAACAGAAATAATAAAGCAAGATGCAGCTGCTAATAATATAAAAGTAGAAGACAGCGAGATCCAAAAAATTCTTGACCAATATAAAGCTCAACTTGGTGGAGATGAACAATTTAAAGCTTATCTTGACTCATTAGGAATACCTCTTGACTACTTAAAAGAAGTTTTGAAAAATCAAACTCTTGTAGGAAAATATACTCAAGAAAAAATAAAAATATTAAAGTAACAGACGATGATGTTAAGAAATATTATGATGAACATAAAGATGACTTCTTCAAAGCAAAAGCATCTCATATATTAGTTGATGATTTAAAAAAAGCAAATGAAATCAAAAAAGAAATTGATAAAGGCGCAAAATTTGAAGAAATGGCAAAAAAAGAATCTAAAGACACAGGTTCTGCTACAAACGGTGGAGATTTAGGAGAATTTACCAACGGTCAAATGGTTCAAAGTTTCAACGATGCAATTAAAAAGATGGAAAA
>NZ_AEAA01000048.1:0-1241 GCF_000179335.1 Peptoniphilus sp. oral taxon 836 str. F0141 | reverse complement strand
TATTGGGTTTTCAATTCCTCTAACAATCGCTGCTGCTGATAATTCATCCCCTACTTTTATAGAACGAAAAATTAAAGGAACTATAGCATATTCAAGAATCCTCAAAGGATTTGATAAAATATGAAAAAAGTTACCTGTAAATCCCCTTACTTTCATAGCTTCTTTTATTGTTCTAAATTCCCCAGCAATTGTTGGTACAAATCTAATAATTACCGTTAATATAAGTACAAAATTTCGTGGCAACATTAATTTGTGAAATATTGAAATTAATTTTCCTGATGGTATCTTAAAAGTTAAAAATCCTGCCATGATTGGAACTATGAATTTATACAACATTCCCAAAAGCATTGGAGAAATTATAACTACACCACTAGGTATCATTTTTAATAACCAAAATGTAGTAAAACTATATATCATAAAATAAATTATGCTCTGTTTGATAAAACCAAAATATGCTAAAAGCATACAAAGCCATCCTGCAAACAGAGCATGCATATAGTAACTTTTTGTAAATATTGACACCATACAGGAAATAATAGTTAAAAAAAGACAAGTTATTCCACTTATTTTTTCTATTTTCATTTCCCATATATCTCCATTTACTCTAAAATACCCGCCTTTTTAAAGTGCTTTTTAAGAATTTTTTGTGCAAACAAAACACCTAAAGCAGATAATATAACGGTTATTGTTACACCTAATAATAGTAGTTTTGGTGAAGATACCAAATTATATTGCAAAGTTAATGTCTTATCTGCAAACCCACTCTCTAAAGCTTGCTTTTGATAAGATTCCCAAGCTATCCAACATGGAACTCCTATTCCCATGAACATACCAGCACCATAAACACTCCAGCCAATCATATTTCTTATTGGATTTATATAAGTGTCTTTGCCTATCATTACTATTTCACACAAAATAGCAAGTCCAATAAAATATGGAAGCATAAACACATAACCCATAGCTGCTGTGATAAGACCATAAATTAATATCCATATAAATAATAGCCCATGTTTATTAAGTCTGTTAGCTGCTACCAAGTAGAAAATAGCTCCTATAAACATTTCAATTCCAGCAGTACCATAAATATATACAACCGGAACAGCAACCATACTCATTCCAATAACAATAGAAATTGCATAAAACAAGGCAATCATAATAGCTACTGTTACTACATCTTTTGTAGTCATTTTTTTATTGTTCATAAAACACCTCCGTTAATTAATAAAATGTACATAGAATGT
>NZ_AEAA01000049.1:0-1243 GCF_000179335.1 Peptoniphilus sp. oral taxon 836 str. F0141 | reverse complement strand
CATGAGATTTCAACTTTAATTTCTCACAATTTAGCATTTCGCATAATAGAGGATGAGAGGAAGAAACTTGTAAGAAAAATTAATAGATTATCAATGGGAGAGATTGAAAAACGATCTAGTGGAGAATGGACTCAGTTTATGGTAGAAACTTTGAATAAAATTGAGCAACCGATAGCTCATGTTATTCCTGAAGTAATAGCTAATCTTATCATTCCAATCGCTTTAGTAGTTATTATTTTTATAATGGATTGGAGGATTGGAATTGCAAATCTTATTACATTACCACTAGGGGTGTTATTTTCAATTCTAATGATGGGTGGATATGAAGAAAAATCACGAAATTATCAAGAAGCCGCAAAAAACATGAATACAACAGCTGTTGAATATATTAGAGGTATTCAAGTTATAAAGGCATTCAATAAATCTGCATCATCATATGGAAAATTTGTAGATGCTGTAAATAGTAATAGAGACAGTATGCTAAATTGGTATTTAAGTGTTTGTTTCTATATGACAGCAGCAATGGAAGTTTTACCATCAACTTTATTATTTGTTTTACCAACTTCTTTATACTTGTATATGAATGGAAGTATTGAAGTAGGCAATCTAATAATGTGTGTTTTATTATCTTATGCTTGCTACAAACCTTTGATTAAAGCTATGAGTCATATGGATACAATGGCGAATGTAAGAGTTGTAATAGATGAAATAAAAAATGTTATGGAGTTACCAGAGTTAGAACGAGGTAATGGAGAGGAAAAAATAAGATCATACGATATTAATTTTGAAAATGTATGTTTTGCCTATAATGATAAGAAAAAAGTTTTTGATAACTTATCCTTTAGTGCAAAAGAAAATAAACTTACAGCTATTGTTGGTTATTCTGGCGGTGGAAAATCCACTATTGCTAAGCTAATTGCGGGATATTGGAATATTAATAAAGGGAAAATATCCATAGGAAATGTAAATCTTAAAGATGTTTCTCTTGAAAAGAACATGGAACTTGTAACCTATGTATCACAAGAAAATTATCTATTTAGAAAAAGTATTATAGATAATATGAGAATGGCAAATCAAAATGCTAGTATTGAAGAGATAAAAGACGCTTGTAAAAAAGCTTCTTGTCATGACTTTATTATGAGTCTTCCTAATGGATATGAAACCATAATTGGAGAATCTGGGAGCAACTTGTCTGGAGGAGAGAGACAAAGACTTACAATAGCAAGAGCTTTGCTTAAAGATA